>CAZSBI010000139.1:0-16245 GCA_964604735.1 uncultured Flavobacteriaceae bacterium
ATCAACGATACCGTCACCATCTCTATCAGGACAACCATTAAATTGAACTAATCCTTTTTCGTTAGGACAAGCGTCGTCTTTATCAAAAACGCCATCACCATCGGTATCAACACCACCAAATTTAACTGCTAAACCGGCTGAATGTTGGAAATAAGGTAATACGTTGTTGTCAAAAGTGTGTTTGTATGCTGATTCTACAAAAAAGCCAACATTTTTAGTAATCCAGTATTCTAATCCTAAACCACCGTTAAGGCTACCGGCATCTTCTTTTTCTAACCAAGTGTAACCACCACCTACAAAAGTATAAGGATTTAATTTTTTTCCTTCTTTGCAAATGTTATATTTTACGTCAAGGTTTATGTTGGCGAAAGATAAATTTGATGCCATATCACCTACTTGTGAAATTTTGTTCGCTTTAATAGATCCTACTAAACTGAAACCGTCTGCTAGGTATCTTCCGATTCTAATATCAGAAATAACGTAAGCAGCGTTGTAATGGTCAGTATTAAAGAAATCTTTTCCGAATGAGTCACCAATGTAACTCAAATTGTCTTGTCCTGTTGGATAAAAATCAACAACGTTAGTTCCTAATTTTACCATCCAAGGATTGTTACTGTCTTGGGCGTTTACTGCAAATGTGCTAACGACAATTGCTACCAATAATAAAATTTGATTTAATTTTTTCATTTTTTTATTTTGTTTTATATTTAAAATCGATGCAAATTTAGTAATTTTTATTTACTTATTTAAGTTTTTTTTATATAACATTTAATTTCTTTCCTACCCTACCAAATGCTTCAATAGCTTTATCTATGTGTTCTTTGCTGTGTGCTGCCGATAATTGCACTCTGATACGTGCCTTTCCTTTGGGTACAACGGGGAAGAAAAATCCGATTACATATATGTCTTCTTTTAACAATTCACTTGCCATTTCTTGCGCTAATTTGGCATCATATAGCATTACGGGGATAATGGGAGACTCACTTTTGCCAATATCAAAACCGAGTTTTTCCATTCCGTTTTTAAACTGTTCGGTGTTTTTTTGCAGTTTAATTAACAATGTATCATCATCACTAATCATATCAAGGACTTTAAGCGCACCACCTACAATTTCGGGAGCAAGTGAGTTTGAAAATAAATACGGACGAGAGCGTTGGCGAAGCATTTCAATAATTTCTTTGCGTCCGGTAGTATAGCCACCCATGGCGCCGCCTAGTGCTTTTCCTAATGTTCCGGTAACAATATCGATTTGTCCCATTACATTTTTGAGCTCTACTGTGCCACGTCCGCTTTTGCCGATAACACCAACAGCATGACTTTCGTCAACCATAGTTAGCGCATCATACTTCTTGGCCAAAGCAACTATTTTGTCCAATTGTGCTACAACCCCGTCCATAGAAAACACACCGTCGGTTACAATTATTTTAAATCTGTGTCCTGCTTCATTGGCTTTTTTGAGTTGCTCTTCCAAGTCAGCCATATCGTTATTTTTAAAACGATAACGGGCAGTTTTGGTCAAACGTACACCATCTATAATCGAAGCATGATTTAATTCATCCGAAATAATGGCATCATCAGGTCCGAAAAGTGGTTCAAAAACACCTCCGTTGGCATCAAATGCAGCGGCGTATAAAATGGTGTCTTCGGTTTGATAATAATCGGCAATTTTTGCTTCTAGTTCCTTGTGAATATCTTCTGTGCCACAAATAAATCGAACTGATGCCATACCGTAGCCGCGCTTCTCCATCATATCTTGTGACGCTTTGATAACTTCCTTATTATCAGCTAGTCCTAAATAATTGTTGGCACAAAAATTTAACACTTTTTGTCCGGTGTTTAAAGTAATTTCGGCACCTTGCGGCGAAGTGATAATACGTTCGTTTTTAAACAATCCCGAATCTTCAATTTCGGCTAGACTATCTTGTAAATATTTTTTAAATTTATCGCTGTACATATTTCTTTTTTTTGATTTGGGACAAATATAACTATTTAATAGGAATGTACTGTTGATAATTTATTGTTTTTACGATAAACTTTTAGATAACTTTATGATAATTTGTTTTTGATAATTATTATCCGATTTACTTGTAAATATTCAAAGGAAATCCTAATTTTTTTAAATACAATCCATTTGTGTGTTAATTGTTTTAAATAACAGAGTTTACAATTTATTTACCTTAAATAATGTAATTTTTATGACCAAAGTCATATATATGCAGGCATAAGGGTTTAAATTTGTACAACATTTTAATCATAAAGTATGGGAACAGTAGCAATATTGGTATTTTTATTTGCAGGCGTAGCCTTAGTATTGATAGCCAATAACTTATCAAATTTAATTTCGCATAAATCGGACAATCCCGCCAAGCGCGAGCCTTATGAATGTGGGGTAAAAACCATTGGACCGACTTGGATTCGTTTCAAAATCGGTTATTACTTATTTGCTTTAATATTTTTGATTTTTGACGTCGAGATTATTTTCTTGGTGCCTTGGTCAGTGGTATTTAAGAAAATGGGTGCAGTTGCTTTGGTAGATATCATTATCTTCTTGGCAATTTTAGGATTAGGATTAGTTTATGCATTGAAAAAAAGAGCTTTAAAATGGGTTTAGATCATAAAAAGAATTGGATAGGAGATTCGCCAAAAGAACCCTATTCGCACAACGTAATAGTAAACGATTTTCCCGGACAAATCATTCCGGCAGGAAACGGAGGTAACATCATTATCAGCACTATTGATAACGTAATCAATTGGGGACGTAGCAATTCGCTTTGGCCATTGTATTTTGGTACCAGCTGTTGCGCTATCGAAATGATGCAAACAGGGGCGGCACGTCACGACTGGTCACGTTTTGGTTTTGAGGTGGCTCGTCCTAGCCCCAGACAGGCTGATGTAATTATTATTGCAGGTACAATTACGCTAAAAATGGCACCTGTTTTACGTCGTTTGTACGACCAAATGGCAGAGCCTAAATATGTAATTGCAATGGGCGCTTGTGCCATATCAGGCGGTCCTTTTTACTACAATACTTATTCGGTAGTTAAAGGTGCAGATCACGTTATTCCGGTAGATGTTTATGTGCCGGGTTGTCCACCTCGTCCGGAAGCTTTGCTTGACGGTATGATTTTATTGCAAAAGAAAATTAAAACCGAAAAAATGAAAAGCAAGAAAAATCCGATTGTGGGTTTTGACGAAGGAAAATAATACAAGCCTAATTGTAGCTGTCAATTTGCAAAATGCGATAAGCTACAAACCAAAAACACTAATTATGACATACGAAAATATACAAAACGACCTTGCCAAACAGTTCCCAAATCTTAGTTTTGAGGAAGAAGGTCAACAGTTTTTAAATATTCACGTTTCACCGGAAGATTATTACAATCTGATGCTTGCCGTAAAAGAAATGGGGTTCGACTCATTATATTCTATGATTGGTATGGACTGGGGTAAAGAACTCGGTATTATCAATCATTTAGAAGATTCTGCTACGCGTACTATGATTGCCGTACGGGTAAAAATAGAAAATCGTGAAACACCCGAAATTGAAACTATCGAAAATATTTGGAAAAATGCACACTTGAACGAAAGAGAAATATTTGATCTCTTCGGTATCAATTTTAAAGGACACAGCGTAATGAAACGCCTTTTACTTCCCGAAGATTGGGAAGGCTACCCAATGCGTAAGGATTGGATGGATGACACAAAAATGATTATTCGCTAAGCTATGGATACACAGAATTTACAAACATTAGATTTAAAATCGCAAGAGTATTTTATCAATATGGGACCGCAACACCCCGCTGCACACGGTGTTTTGCGTCTTATTTTGACTATGGATGGTGAAATTGTGAAGAATATCGAACCCGACTTGGGATTTATTCATCGCTCCATAGAAAAACAATGCGAATATGAAGGATACAAACAGATAATTCATTTGACAGACCGTCTAGATTATCTTTCGGCACACATTAATAATGAAGCCGTTGCCCTAGCTATTGAAAAAGCCTTAGAAATTGAAGTGCCCGAACGTGTAAAAGTTATCCGCACCATTATGGGTGAGTTAACACGTATTGCTTCGCATTTACTTTGGTGGGGCGTTATGGGTATGGACGTTGGTGCATTAACCACATTTATGTATGCTTTCCGCGATCGTGAGTATATCAACGATATTATGGAAGACACAACCGGTGCACGTTTGACTATGAATTATAGTACACCCGGTGGTGTAATGTTCGATTTGCACAAAGATTTTGTCAAAAGAGTAAAAGAATTTATTCCCCATCTTAGAAGCGTATTGCCTAAATATGACGAGTTGTTGACAGGTAACATTATCTTTATTAAACGTATGAAAGGTATTGGTATTTTATCACCCGAAGATGCCATTAATTATGGCGCCACAGGTCCGGTAGCCAGAGGTTCCGGTGTTGCCAGTGATGTGCGTAAAATACAACCTTACAGTGCGCTTGACAGAGTAGATTTTAACGAAGTTTTATTAGATGGTGGCGACAACTTAGCACGTTACAATGTGCGTATGAAAGAAATGTACGAATCATTGAATATTATTGAGCAATTAATAGATAATATTCCGGATGACGGCATTCAAGCCAAAACAAAAGCCTTGATTAAATTGCCAAAAGGAGAGTTTTTGCAACGCGTAGAAACAGCACGTGGCGATTTTGGTGTGCATATTATCAGCGATGGAAAGAAAAATCCGTATCGTGTAAAATTCCGTTCACCGGGTTTCTCAAACTTAAATACCTTAATTAAGTTAGGAAAAGACACCTTGTTGGGCGATTTGATTGCTATTTCGGCAACTATGGACTTTGTAATTCCGGATATTGACAGATAATAAATAGAAAAAGAATTGAAAAGTTGCTCAATATTATTGAGTTAACACAAAACATAAAATAATATGATATTAACAAATACAACAAATTATTTTGCCAAGTTTATTGAGTATCTTTCAGGTGCTGAGGGGCTTAATTTAGGTTTTGCAGGCGAAATATTAGCATATGTAGTTATTGCTGCGCTATATTTGGCATTTTTTGCCGTAGCCGGATTGATGTTGGTGTATATGGAACGTCGGATTGCGGCGTTTTTCCAACTGCGTTTAGGTCCTAATCGTGTAGGTCCTTGGGGTTTGTTACAAACCATTGCCGATGCACTTAAATTAGTAGCCAAAGAAATTACAGGTACCGAAAGAAAAGATGGTTTGCTATATCATACAGCATACTATTTGGTAATTGTCGCCGCATTGGTGTCATTATCGGTGGTGTCTTTTGCTCCCGGTGTACAGGCATTTAATGTTAACATTGGCGTGTTCTTTATCTCGGCAGTATCATCAGTAGGTGTTTTAGGACTTATTTTTGGTGGTTGGGGTAGTAATAACAAATATTCTCTTTTGGGCGCCATGCGAAGTGGCTTACAAATGATTAGTTACGAATTATCTGCCGGATTAGCCATGCTTACTATAATATTAATGGTAGGCTCATTAAACGTTGATAGTATTATTGAGGCACAACAAAGCAATATTTTCCTAATACAAGGACATATTCCTGCACTAATTGCCTTTGCAATTTTTATCATTGCCGGAACAGCCGAATCTAACCGTACGCCATTCGATTTACCCGAAGGTGAAGCAGAATTAGGAGCCGGTTTCCATTCAGAATATTCAGGAATGGGATTTGCCTATTTTTTCTTGGCAGAATTTATCAATATGTTTATCATCGCCTCTTTGACAGCCACACTTTTCCTAGGCGGTTGGCTTGCGCCCTTCGGTATTACCGATAGCCTGCCTTGGCAACCTTTATGGGGATTAATTTGGTTCTTTGTCAAAGTATTAGGTGTTATTTTCTTAATGATGTGGTTCCGTTGGACTTTCCCGCGTTTAAGAATAGATCAATTATTAACATTAGAATGGAAATACTTATTACCAATGGCACTTCTCAATATTGTGTTGATGGCGTTAGTAGTATATTTCGATTTATTAATCAAATTTTAAAGACTTAGATATATGAGTTATTTAGGAAATATTTTTCATGGTGTAAAAACACTTTTTACCGGAATGAAAATAACCGGAGGATACTTTTTTCCTTCCATTATCGGTAGAAAATATGTCATTACACGTCAGTATCCCGAAGAGCCTGCTATTGTTTCCGATCGTTTCAAAGGCGAAGTGGTAATGTGGCATAACGACGATAACGAACATCGTTGTACAGGTTGTCAAGCTTGTGAAATTGCTTGTCCAAACGGTTCTATCGAAATTATTTGGGATAGAGTACTTAACGAAGAAACAGGTAAAAAAGTAAAACAAATTGACCAACATATTTATCATCTTGGTATGTGTACAATGTGTAGCCTATGTATTCAGGCCTGCCCAACCGATGCAATTATGTGGTCAACTAATTTTCACAACTCGACCTACGATCGTTCAAATTTAACCAAAGTATTAAACAAACCCGGCTCTAAATTGATGTCTGGTGTAGAAGAATAAAAAATTATGGAACAATATATATTTTATATACTATCTGCTATAATTATCGTATTTGCCTTACTAAGCGTAACTACGACAAAATTATATAGAGCAACTATGTATCTGCTATTTGTATTAGTAGCAGTTTCGGGTATTTATTTCTTGTTAAAGTATAACTTTATGGCAGCCGTGCAACTCTCGGTTTATGCCGGTGGTATTATGATATTGCTGGTTTATGCCGTTATGCTTACCGATAATATAGGACAACCAATTCGTAGCATACCGCGTAATTGGAAAATATTACCTGCAATCATTACGGTAGCAACAGCAGTATTTGCTATTTATGCTATTTATAATTTTAATGTAGGATTAGCAATTAATGGAAACAGCGAAGCTACAACTGTTGAACAGGTAGGAGAAAAACTATTAAGTTATAGCGATACAGGATTTGTATTGCCTTTTGAAGTAATTTCAATATTACTTTTAGCTGCAATGATTGGTGCAATAGTAATTGCCAAAGCAAAAAAATTAGTAAATCAAGAAAATATTTAGATTATGATTGAAGGAGTTACTTTATTTCAGATAATGTCATTAACTACCATTGTATTTTTCATTGGAGTATATGGCTTTTTAACCAGAACCAACCTTATTGCTATGTTGATGTCGTTGGAACTGATGGTAAATGCCGAAGCAATTAACTTTGTGGCTATAAATAAATACTTATCGCCGGCAGTATTACAAGGACAAATCTTTTCATTGTTTATTGTTGCGTTAGCAGCGGCTGAAACTGCTTTAGCATTGGCAATAATTTTACACTTGTATAGACTTACACAAAATATCGATGTCAAAGAAGTTAAAACTTTGAAACACTAAAAAATTACAAAGATGAACGAATTTAATTATATATATCTTATTCCGCTCTTACCAATACTAACTTTCATTTTCTTAGGTTTTTTACATAAGAGAATTAAGGAGCCTATCTCCGGTTATATTGGCACAGCAAGCGTTTTTACAGTTTTTGCCATGTCTGTTTATACAGCATACAAATACTTTTTTGCACACAGCGGACACGAAGCTTATGAACCTGTAAAAGTAATGGTAAAAGAAGGTTGGGTAAACTTTACCGACAAACTTGCCATTGATATAGGTTTCTTGGTCGATCCGATATCGGTAATGATGCTTATCGTTGTATCAACCATTTCATTAATGGTACACATATACTCATTAGGCTATATGCACGACGATAAAGGTTTTACCCGATTTTTTGCCTATTTGTCTTTATTTACCTTTTCTATGTTGGGATTGGTATTATCGTCAAACCTTTTCTTGATTTACATTTTTTGGGAATTGGTAGGTGTGTCGTCCTTCTTGCTGATTGGCTACTATTTTGAAATACCTTCGGCAGTATCGGCAAGTAAAAAAGCCTTTATTGTGACACGTTTTGCCGATATGTTCTTCTTAATCGGTATTTTAATGGTGGGCTACTTCGGACAAAGTTTCGATTTTATGACATTAAATGGTGAAGGAACAATTCATCATATTATGGAAATGATTAATAACAATCAAATGTTTGTATTTATGGGCTTGTCCGTATTTACTTGGGCGTTGATATTTATTTATATCGGTGGTATGGGTAAGTCGGCAATGTTTCCACTACATATTTGGTTACCTGATGCCATGGAGGGACCTACGCCTGTATCGGCGTTAATTCACGCTGCCACAATGGTAGTTGCCGGTGTTTATTTGGTTGCCAGATTGTTTCCGCTCTTTTTTCATATCGATGGAGGCGCCGCCTTGGGCGTAGTTGCCGTTGTAGGTACATTCTCGGCACTGTTTGCCGCAATAATTGCCTTGACACAAGAAGATATTAAGCGCGTGCTTGCCTTTTCAACCATGTCGCAAATCGGTTATATGATGATGGCATTGGGAGTATCTAAATACGAAGGACACGAAGGTTTGGGTTATATGGCAGGTATGTTCCACTTATTTACACACGCTATGTTCAAAGCCTTGTTATTCTTAGGAGCAGGTGCTATAATCCATGCCGTACACAGCAATTTTATGGAAAAAATGGGCGGCTTACATAAATATATGAAAGTGTCAAGCATAACATTTTTAATTGCTGCCTTAGCTATTTCAGGTATTCCGCCGTTTGCAGGTTTCTTCAGTAAAGATGAAATATTAACTGCTGCATTTGAATATAACAAAGTGATTTGGTTTATAGGATTTTTAGTAGCCGGTATGACAGCATTCTATATGTTCCGTCTATATTTCCGTATTTTCCATAACGGAGAACGTGAATACGAACATAAACCACACGACCCTTCATTTGCTATGAAATTACCATTAATTTTCTTGGCAATTATGGCAACAGTGGGCGGTTTAATTCCTTTCTCAAATTATGTAACTGCCGATTTGCACGGATTTCATGGTGGCATACATTGGGGCGACCCTTTAGTATTAGGTTCCATTGCTATTGCTGTTGCAGGTATCAGCCTTGCCTATTTCATGTATTACAAACCAACAGATTATCCACAAAAATTTGCTTCGGCAATGGGTAAAGGATACAAATGGGCAAAAGACAAGTTCTATATGGATGAGTTATATATTTTTATAACACATAAAATCATTTTTGACAGAATTTCAAAACCGATTGCTTGGTTCGATCGTAATGTGATTGATGGATTTATGAATATGATTGGTTTAACGATGGAAAAAACATCAGAAAAAACCAAAGGGCTACAATCCGGACGTATGCAAGATTATGCTATGTATTTTGTGTCGGGTGTGGTAGCTATTGTAATGCTAATTGTTTATTTAAAATAGAAGATTTAGAAGTGATAAACAACGCTTCGTAATAATAAAAAAAATTAATTATGGATATATTATCTTTATTTGTAGTCGTTCCGGTTCTAATCGTTTTGGTGATGGTATTGTTTACCAAAACCTTAAAACAAGCAAGAATGGTTACTTTGGTAGGAATGTTGGTGCAGCTGGCGATGGCTGTCAATCTGATGATACAATATATGAGTGCCCGTAACGCAGGAGATCATTCCATTATGCTTTTTACCAAAAAAGTAGCTTGGTTTCAAGAGTTTAATGCTTACTATAATATTGGTGTTGACGGCATTTCGGTATTAATGATATTCTTGACTACGATTATCGTTATTACAGGAACATTTGTTTCTTGGAAAATTGATTATCTGCCCAAAGAATTCTTTATTTCATTAATTGTATTGGCATCGGGAGTTTACGGATTCTTTATTTCCTTAGATTTGTTTACAATGTTCGTGTTTTACGAAATAGCTGTAATTCCAATGTACCTGCTTATAGGTATTTGGGGTAGTGGACCGCGTGAGTATGCCGCTATGAAATTAACTTTGATGTTGATGGGCGCATCGGCATTGTTGTTGGTTGCTTTGTTTGGTATTTACTACACAAGTGGTTTAAACGGTCAAGCGCCTACTTTTGATATTTTAGAATTGGCACAAAGAGATATGCCTTTTGAATGGCAAAAAATATTTTATCCGTTAGCATTTATTGGTTTTGGTACTATTGGTGCGTTGTTCCCTTTTCATACTTGGTCACCCGATGGTCATGCTTCGGCACCTACGGCAGTATCAATGTTGCACGCCGGTGTATTGATGAAATTAGGAGGTTACGGTATTTTCCGTTTCGCTATGTACCTAATGCCCGAAGGCGCTTTGTTTTGGCAAGACTTCTTCTTGATATTAGCCGTAACAGGCGTAACCTATGGAGCTTTATCGGCTATACAACAAACAGATTTAAAATATATCAATGCTTATTCGTCAGTGAGTCACTTGGGTTTAGTGCTTTTTGCCTTGCTAATGATTAATAAAACAGCTTGGAACGGCGCTATGTTGCAATCGCTTTCACACGGATTTATTACGGCATTATTCTTTGCCTTAATCGGTATGATTTACGGTAGAACACACGTGCGTGATATAACCAAAATGAATGGTATGATGCGGATTGTCCCCTTCCTTGGGGTCGCCTATGTTGTAGCGGCATTAGCTAACTTAGGGTTGCCCGGATTTAGTGGTTTTGTAGCCGAAATGAATATTTTTGTCGGAGGTTTCCTTAATCAAGATTTATATAAACAAGCATTGACGGTATTTGCCGTAACCTCAATTGTGGTTACAGCGGTTTATATGTTGAGATTAACCGGCAGAATGTTGTTTGGACCGGTAACCAAAATCTACAATGATATTCCAAAAGCTTTTTGGTATGAAAAAACAGCTATTATTATTTTGGTTTCTTTCATAACCTTAATTGGTTCATTACCATTTTGGTGGCTAGGATTTATTGAAGAAAGTGTCAATAATTTCATTCAACCTTTAATTAAATAAAAATATTCGGTAGAGATACACGATTAACAATAAAAAAAAATTACGATGAATTTAGATAGTTTTATGTTAATGAGAGATGAGATAGTGCTAACGGCAATCATACTGTTGATGTTGGTAGCAGAAGTTCTTATGTCGCAAAAAAATAAAAAATACTTAATCCAATTAGGTTTATTATTGTTTGCCGGATATACCGTTCAAGCATTTATGCCAATCGATGAAGGAACTATGTTTGGCGGTTCTTTTAAGACCTACAAATTGGTACACTTTTTTAAAGCAGCCTTAGGATTCGGAGTGCTTATTATACTGTTGCAATCGGTTGAATGGATAAAGCAAAAATTATTACCTTTTGATTTTACCGCAGAGTTTTTCATTTTGATATTTTCGTCATTATTAGGTATCAATTTTATGATATCAGCAGGCGACTTCTTAATGTTTTACTTGGGATTAGAGTTAGGTACCATGCCTATAATTGCTTTAACCGCTTTTGAATTTTACAACAAACGTTCGGTCGAAGCGGGTGTAAAATATATTATGCTGGCATCTGTATCATCTGCAATATTATTATTTGGTGTTTCATTGGTATATGCCACTGCCGGCAGTATTAATTTTGAAGTTATCAAAGGAGCAATGCAATTACCGCTACTCGAAATCATTGGTTTGATTATGATTTTCATCGGTATTGCTTTCAAAATTTCGTTGGTACCCTTTCATTTTTGGGCTGCCGATGTTTACGAAGGAGCGCCAACGGTTATTTCTAACTATTTATCGGTTATTTCTAAAGGAGGAGCCGTTTATGTGTTGATGACTTTATTATTTATCACTTTTACGGCATTTCAAAAAGAATGGAATAGTATTATGTATGGCATTTCTATTTTGACAATGTTGGTGGGTAATATATTTGCTTTACGTCAACAAAATATGAAGCGCTTCTTAGCATTTTCATCTATTGCACAAGCAGGTTTTATACTATTGGCTATGTTGTCAAACAGCGAATTAGGTGTTAAAGCTATCATTTATTTCTTGTTGATATACATTTTCTCTAACGTAGCCGCATTTGGGGTAGTACACGTAATTTCATTAAAAACAGGCAAAGAAAATATTGATGATTACAATGGTTTATACGGAACCAATCCAAAATTGAGTTTGGTACTAATGATTGCTTTATTCTCCTTAGCAGGTATTCCGCCGGTAGCAGGATTTTTTGCAAAATTCTTCTTGTATGCGGCAGCAGCCAGTAAAGGTTATTACTTATTGATATTTATTGCGGTACTTAATGTAACAATATCTTTATACTATTATTTGTTACCGGTGAGAGCTGCATTTTTAAGACGCAGCGACGATGCTATACCATATTTTAAAACAGATATTTACAGCAAAATCGCTTTTGTAATTGTAATGGTAGGTTTATTGGTATTAGGTTTATATAGTGGAGTATTTGAATATATTTCGTCAATTAGCAATATATTTTAATCAAATTATTTAGAAAAACGAATAGAAAAACGAAAACAAAAAATTATGGCATTAGCAGGAAAACATCAATTTGGAGCAATAGACGACAAGAGAGTTACTTTTGTTGAAAAAGGTATAGATGAAAACAGAATGCAATTTTTAAAAACTTTGTTAGAACACAATGGTTTTGAGGTACTTATTGCCGAAAAGAAAAAGAAAAATGAAGAAGATCCTACTATGTACGATTTAGGAGTTACAGATATGATTTTTAATCCAACCATTTGGATTTTTGAGCGCAAGTTGAAAACACCTGACGGGCGTATTGTAAACCAAAAATATTGGGAACAAAAAACCGAAGATGACTTAAAACCGCAGTACTGGGAAAACAACTAATTGCGATACTTTAATATTTAACAAATAAGCCGGCAAACGTAGTTTGCCGGCTTTTAATATGCTGTATTATCAATTAGTAATCAAAATTTTAGGGTTGCCAAAGGCAACCCTAAAATTTTATTTGTATGAAATTATAAATTATTTTACTTCATAAGTTTCGCCCGAGAATAACAAATCGTTAAATGACTTGATGGGGCTTATAGATTTGGCATATTCGGTAATTTCAGTTTCTCTATCGGTTAAAGTAGGTGCGTCAACCGAACGAATCACTCCCATTACCATAGGTTCTTGCATATTAATTAGTGCTAAGTGTAGTGATGGATCGGGTTCTTTGGCATCGTGTACTAAGATATCATCTTCTGTAATACCGTTTTCGCCAATAGTTACTACTTTTAGCTTCATGCCATCTAATACAATACCTTTGTTCTTGTCTTTACCGAAAATCATTGGCTTGCCGTGTTCTACAACCAATTGTGCATCTGCCTTTGAGGCTTTATTATTGATGTGATTGTAACACCCATCATTAAAGATGACACAATTTTGCAATATCTCGACCAATGATGTA
The DNA here is from genome assembly GCA_964604735.1 of uncultured Flavobacteriaceae bacterium. Lineage (GTDB taxonomy): Bacteria > Bacteroidota > Bacteroidia > Flavobacteriales > Flavobacteriaceae > WGBX01. Next base: position 13,250 of record CAZSBI010000139.1, read on the forward strand.
CCTCTGTGTTTGTCGGCTTCAATATAAATCTTGGTTTGCAATTTTGCATCGTTACCGGCTGCTCTGGCAAAGAATTTTGCTTGTGCACCAATAGCCAATTCGCCCGGATTAAAGGGTTGTTGTGCATTGCCGTAAGGCGATGATTTTGTTTTTTGTCCTAATAATGAAGTAGGAGAGAACTGTCCTTTGGTTAAACCGTAAATTTCGTTGTTAAACAAGATATAGTTTAAATCGACATTTCTTCGTAAAACGTGAATAAAATGATTGCCACCAATAGCAGTACTATCACCGTCACCTGAGGCAACCCAAACGCTTAGATTAGGATTGGCTAATTTAGTTCCGGTAGCAATAGCGGCAGCACGTCCGTGAATTCCGTGTATGCCGTAATTGTCCATGTAATAAGGGAAACGAGATGAACAACCGATACCTGAAATAAATACGATGTCTTCTTTTTTCTTGCCAATTTCGGGCAGTGCTTTTTGTATTGAACGTAAGATTACATAATCGTCACAACCCGGACACCATCTTACATCTTGGTCGCTGGCAAAGTCTTTAAATGTGTATTTTATATTTGTTGTCATAACTATTCGCCTTTAATAATTTTGTTAAACTCTGTGATTAATTCTTCGACACCTATGGGTAAACCTTGTACTTTGTCATACTTGTTGTAAGTAAACTGTGGATAGGTCATTCTGAGGAGGTCGGCAAATTGTCCCATATTTAATTCGGGAACAATAATTTTTTTGAATTTTGAAAATGTAGCTTGTACATTATGTGGCATCGGATTGATATAAGAGAAATGTGCCAATCCGACTTTTTTGTCAGGATATCTTTCTTTATATTCTCTCACGGTAGTTTTTAAACTTCCGTAGGTGCCACCCCAACCTACAACCAGCAGGTCACCTTCTTGGTCAAATTCTGTTTCAAGTGGTGGAATAAAGTCTTTTACTTTGCGTACTTTATCAGCTCTCAATCTAACCATTTCTTGATGATTTATTGGATCATGAGACACAGTTCCTTCAACTTTATCTTTTTCTAAACCGCCAATAACATGTTCTAGACCGGGAGTGCCGGGTATTGCCCAAGGACGTGCCAAAGTTTTTGGGTCACGTACATAAGGATGGAAATCTTCTTTATATTCGGTTACTTGGTAGTGTGAAATTTCAGGCATTTCGTCCAAAGTTTTGATACGCCAAGGTTCAGAGCCATTTCCTATATATCCATCGGTTAATAAAATAACCGGTGTCATATGTTCCAAAGTCAATTTGGCTGCCATATATGCCATGTCGTAGCTGTCGGCAGGCGATTTTGCGGCAATAACAATTACAGGACTTTCGCCATTACGACCATACATTGCTTGCATTAAATCTGATTGCTCTGTTTTGGTTGGTAATCCGGTTGATGGACCACCGCGTTGTACATTGACGACTACTAGTGGAATTTCTAACATCATAGCCAATCCAAGCGCTTCACTTTTTAAAGCTAAACCCGGACCTGATGTAGTAGTTACTGCCAATTTACCGGCAAATGAAGCACCAATTGATGAGCTTATACCTGCAATTTCATCTTCGGCTTGAAAAGATTGTACATTTAAGTGACGATATTTTACTATTTCGTGTAAAATATCAGTGGCAGGTGTAATAGGATATGAACCTAAAAATAAAGGCAACCCTGATTTTTCGGCAGCAGCCATTAGTCCCCACGCGGTTGCTTGGTTACCCATAATTATACGGTAAGTGCCTTTGTTTTTTGCAGCCGGCTCTATAATATAATGGTTAGGCATCAATTCTAAAGTATCAGCAAAATGATATCCTGCTTTTAATGCTTTCATATTAGCATCAACAACAGCCGGTTTTTTCTTAAATTTCTTTTTTAAGAAAGCTTCGGTATATTTTGGATCTTTGCTGTATAGCCAATAAAGCATTCCTAAGGCAAACATATTTTTGCTTCGGGTCATACTTTTGCTATCCAATCCTGTATCTTTAAGTGCTTCACGTGTTAATGAAGTCATAGGTACAGGAACGATGTTGTATTTAGACAACGAACCATCTTCCAGCGGATTAGATTCATATTTGGCTTTTTGCAAATTAGAACGTGTAAATGCGTCGGCATCAACAATTGCCATTTGTCCCGGTTTTAAATCTTTTATGTTTGTTTTTAATGCGGCAGGGTTCATTGCTACAAGTAAATCAAGATCATCACCGGGAGTATTGATTTCGGTGGTGCCAATATTTACTTGAAAACCTGAAACACCATACAAACTACCTTGTGGTGCTCTAATTTCTGACGGATAATTAGGAAAAGTTGCAACATCATTTCCTAAAAGTGCGGCAGAAGTTGAGAATTGTGTTCCGGTGAGTTGCATACCATCTCCCGAATCACCTACAAATCTAATCACTACGTGATTTAGACTATTTTTATTTTCTGTGCTCATATGAATAATATTATTATTTTTATTTTCAGTATTCCGACAAAAATAGCAAATTATCATCAGCATAAAGTTGATAATTGTTATTTTTTTAGATACGATATTATAATTGAATTATCTTGAAAAATGCAGGCTCTAAATTGCTTTATTAATGATTTTTCTTTGATAAATCGAGAAAAATTCATCAACAAGAATAATTGTCAGATTTTGGATACTCACAATATTTATATGCAACAGCTTGTTGGTTCAAAAAAAGATTTTTGTTAAAAAAATGAACAAGTAAGCAATTTTTTTTCTAAATTTGTTAATCAGATAAAAATGATTATGAAATTAGAAAAATACATATCAGATCTTTTGTATCGTTATGATTTAGTGGTTATTCCGGGTTTTGGAAGTATTATCGGTAGAAAGAAAAACGCGCGTTTTGACACAAAATCGAGTCTATTTTTGCCTCCATATAAGGAATTGTCGTTTAATGTTAATCTAAAAGAGAATGATGGATTGTTGGTGCGTTATGTAGCTGATTTGCATCAAATATCTAATGAAGAAGCGCTATCGCAAATACAGC
>CAZSBI010000140.1:0-5254 GCA_964604735.1 uncultured Flavobacteriaceae bacterium
ACTTTTTGATAGATGACTACCTTTCTTTTTCTTTTTCCAAACAAAAATTCCCACTAAATTTTTTTCCTGAAATATTTTATCCATTAAAAGTTTTAATTGCCCAATTTCGTGGTCGTCAATTGAAGTAAAAATAACTCCATCTTCTTTTAATAAGTTTTTTGCAAGTCTCAATCTTTTTTCCATAAAGTTGAGCCACTTGCTATGTCTGTATCCATCGTTTTCATCTACATATTTATCGTTATATTTCCATTCATTTGTTTTCCCTGTATTATATGGCGGATCAATATAGATAACATCAATTTTTTCTTTGTGTGTGTAATTAAGAACTGTTAAAGCATGGTAGTTATCACCTTCAATTAAAATATTGTCTTCGGTATCATCTGTTTTTATTTCCTTGTCTCTAATTCTTTGAAGTATTGGGATATTGTTTTCGCATTCTAAAACAACTTTTTCTGGTTCTTTTTCACTATCCCAAACAAGTCCGTATTTTTTACTTTTCAGTTCTTTCTCTTGTTTTTCAACAAGTTTTAGTAATTCTTCTTTTGTCAGTTTATCGTATTTCGACATATTTTAATTTTTCCTTCAAAAATATAGTTAATTTTAATCTTTACCCAATTTGGCGTATGTTTTTTTAATTTCTTTCTAATGGCTCACAACAATTGCACACACACAATCACCCACACATCCTTTACCTCCGCAAGTTACCAACAAAAAGCAAAGGATGCAAATATTTGTTAAAATATATTTTTGTTTTTCAATAAATTATCGAGTGGTGTATTAATATTCCTTTTTCTATTGTTTTATTTGCTGAATTCAGCAATGCCTTTTCCTTTCAACAAACACAATCCTCACTCAAAACCGCATAGGTGTGTAAGTCTCCGGAATTGTAAAAGGAAACCGTAATGTTTTACCTACCGAAGCGCTTAAATATTCAATACTAATATTGATATCATTATTGCTTTCTTGTGTGGCTATTTGTAGTTTTTTAGGCACATTTTGCTTGCCTACTTCTTGATAATCACTGTAATTTATGCTTAACTTGCCGTTTGGATGTTGCAATATTTCTGATAAAACTTTAAAAAACGGCGTCATTTTTACCTGCGATAATATTTTGCTCTTAGCGTCGAGTTGATAGTATTTTTTGTCAATTGTCAGTTGGTAGTCTTTCGAATTTACAGGCAGTACTATATCGCCCAAAAGTAGATTTTGCAAATTGTCAAAATCAAGGCTTAAACCTAATTGTTGATTGATTAAGTCGAAATTGCCATCGTAGTACTCGCTATTGAGTTTATTGTAGTATTGTACTTTTTGAGGTGTAATCATAAACTTGATAATCGGAATGCCTAAGGCGTTGATAGAACCCCAAATAATGCTGTCTTTCTTGATTTTGATGCGTCCGCGTCCGCTGATATTTTGATAATTATCTTTAAATTTTAGTTTAAAACGACTCTCAAAAGTACTTGCCGAAAACTGCCTTCTTTTCAGCTCTTTTGACAATTTTCGTTGACTGATTTTAAACGTGGTCTTGTAGTTCGTACGCTTTAAACCGCCACAGCCCGAAAGTGTAAAAATAAAAATGGCTAATATGTAAATGGTTTTTCTCAAAGTTTGTTCAATTTTTGTTGAAATTTCTTCGCTTTTTTCGTTTTTCCCTTAGACTTGTAAATGTTTATATACAATTGATAATATTTCTTGCGCCAATCCTTTTGTTTGAGCACAAAATCGATGCCCATATCTAAAAAATCGAGGGCTTGATTTGCTTTATTTTGCTTAAAATACGCAAGGGCAGTGTAATAGTAGGCGCTGATATCATCCGGATTGCTTTCCAATTGTTTTTCGCCTGCTTTTGCCGCTTGTGCAAATTTATTTTCGCCAATTAATTGTGCCAAAACATTGGTATTTTTCTTTTTTGTATTGGCAATAGTATAGTTGACTTTGGGTTTGTTTTTATAATACAAAGTGCGATACAAATCGTTGATGATATACTTGTTTTTTGCCAGCGGTTTAAAATCTTTTATCATCTTGACAACATCTTTTTGTGCCGTACCCAAAGCAATTTGTATTTCGATATAAGTTTTTCGATACCATTTGTTTTTCGGATTGAGCGCTTGTGCTTTTTCGATATAAATCAAAGCTTGCTCCGCTTTGTTATCGTCTAAATAATTTTGTGCTATTTTAAACAAAATCACATCGTTTTTGTCGTCAATGGATAAACATTGTTGAAAATATTCGTTCGATTTGTCATAGTTGGCTTTTAAACGTTCGTTCATTCCGTCAAAAAAATATGCGTCAAACGAAAGTCTTTGTTTTTCGGTCAGTTTATTGTTTTGAGCCGAAAGCGCTATGCTTGTAAGCACTAAAATGTATAAAATTAATTGTTTCATATTCCTTTGTATAATTGTAGCGACGCAATGACTTGCGTCGCTACAAATAAATAGTAATCAAATCTTATTCCAAACTGCTGTAATCGCCCAAATTGACCACTTCAAAGTTGCCGTCATATTTGACAAAGCTGCCAATCATAGCTTTTTTGAAATCGGCATTTTTGATATGGTTTTCGTTTTGAATTAACGAGTTTTCGATATTTGAGTTTTCAATTACGGTGTTTTTTCCGATAGACACAAAAGGACCAACCGAACTGTTGATAATTTGTGCGCCTTCGGCAATATAACAAGGTTCTATAATTTTAGAATCGATGATTTTTACACTGTCATCAATCAATTTTTTACCTTCTTTTTGGTCGTATTGCAATACTTTTGCATTGGTTTCTACTGCCACAGCCGGATTACCAAAGTCCATCCAGTCCGAAACGGTACCGGGCATAAATACGGCGCCCTTTTGTTTCATATTTTCTAATGCGGTAGTGAGCTGATACTCGCCGCTTACCATAATATTGTTGTCGAATAAATATTCAATTTCATTTTTTAGTACGGCGCCATCTTTAAAATAGTAAATTCCGATAATGGCTAAATCTGAAACAAATTCTTTGGGTTTTTCTACAAAACCTTCGATAATATTGTCCTTAGTTAGTTGTACTACGCCAAATTGTTCCGGATTAGCTACTTTTTTGACCCAAATAATACTGTCTGCCTTATCGTCGAGGTCAAAAGAGCCTTTAAAAAGTGTATCGGCATAAGCCACTACAACAGGTCCGTCTAAGAGGTCTTTGCCACTGTAAATGGCGTGTGCAGTACCCAAAGCTTCGTGTTGGTAATTTATTTGTCCCCGGGCACCAATTTCTTGGGCAATTGTCAATAATTCGGCTTCTACTTCTTTGCCAAAATCCTCTTTGATGATAAAAGAAATTTTGTCAATGTTTTGCTTCATTACTTTGGCAATTTCTCTTACCAAGCGTTCGGCAATACTTGTTCCGGCTACCGGAATTAGTGGTTTTGGTGTGGTTAATGTATGCGGACGAAGCCTAGTGCCTCTTCCTGCCATAGGAATTATTATATGCATCTTGTTTGATTATAAAATTTTTGATTTCTTTTCCTTTTTGATCGTAAAATGTAATTTTGATATGCCTGTCTTTCTTTTCGCCTTCGATACTGAAAACGGCAAAATTTCGTTCCATAATTAGTGTGTTGGCAACGCGCAGACGATTGGGTTCGTTTTCGGCGTGTGTATTAGGTCCGGAGGTGAAAGGCGATACGGTTATATCCCAAATTTTGGGAAATTTTTTGCCTTCGTCCAACAAACTAATTTCGGTCATATGACGGTCGCCGGTCAAGAAAATTACATTTTTGAGTTTTTCTTTGTAAATAAAATCTATAATATCAAGGCGTTCTTTGTCAAAACCGTTGTTAGAGTATGTTTCGTAGGCGCGTGCCGTGTTTAGAAACTGCCCACCCATAACAATAAATTTCCATTTAGCTTTGCTAAAAGTTAAGGCTTTTTTGAGCCATTCGAGTTGTTTTTTGCCTAAAATAGTTTTGTTTTCTTTACTTGTTAAATTATTAGGGTCGCGGTAATAACGATTATCTAACAGAAAAAAATCGGCGTCGTTGTAGCTAAATTTGGTAGTAGCACTTTTAAGCCCGCTTACCGTTGGCGGATTGGGCCAAAAGCTGTTAAAAACCTCAATACCTGTGTCTTTGTTCCAAAAAGCACCGTCTGTATCGTTAGGTCCTAAATCGTGGTCGTCAACAATGGCATAATGCGGTACGGTGGCAAATAGTTTTTGTTTTTCGGCTATTGACCAGTCGTGGGTGTAGCGGTAAATCATAGCGTTTTTGCTGTCCCATTCGTTTTGACGTAAATAGGTATTGTCGCCGTCCCAAATCATAAAATCGGGTTTTTTATCGGCAATACTTTCATAAATTTGATATTGTCCGCCGTAAGGACGTCCGCTACGGTCAAATATAGGATCGTTGATATATGCACCCGAACCGAAAGCAAAGGTAAAATTGCTCGGTTTGTGATGATATTTCCATACTTCCTGAGTGGTAAATTCGGTAGGATAATCAAAACTTATCTTCTTACCATTAATGTATAATTGATAAGTGTAAGTTGTGCCGGGTTTTAGTCTGTCGGCTAGTAATTCGGCAGTATATCCGTTTTCTTTTGTCGTGTGAATGGTTTCGGTTTTGAATATTTCGCCTTTACCGTTTTTAATCCAATATTTAAAGAATACCGTCGTACTCTTTTTGGTTTGTGCCCATAATTTGACATCAATTTTGTTGACAGCGCCAATCATTGGACCACTTTGTAATAGTGTTTTTTGTGCGCTTATCTCAAAAGTATTTAGTAGCAAAAAAGCTAGTAAAAAGTAATAAAATCGGTTTATTTTCATCTGTTATTGTTTTTTGGGTGCTTGTGTGTTATTATTGTTTTGCAATTTTTGAATCATCGCTTCAATGGCACCTTTATTTTGTTTAGCTACAAAAAATTCAGGGTATATTTTCAGAGCTTCATTAAAATATTTGATAGCCATTTCGTAGCTATGCAAATCGTACGAAACCATACCCAACAGGTTCAGATAGGCAGCTTTTAAAGGAACGGATTGTTCTTGTCCTTTTTTGGCGCCGGGGAAAGGAATATATGCTTTTTCGGGAAATTTTTCGTTTTCCATACTTCTTAACGTAGCAAAAGCTTCGGCAGAACGTTTTAGTTGATGTTGCAATTTGCCTAATTTATAAGCAATAACGGGTTCTTTTTTCTGAGCAAATATTTTTTCGTAAATAGCTACTGCTTCTTTTGTTGCGCCTAGGTTTTCAAGAGCAATGGCTTTGCGTTCCAAAATATCCATTTTTTC
>CAZSBI010000141.1:0-6634 GCA_964604735.1 uncultured Flavobacteriaceae bacterium
AAAAAATTACTTGAAATAACCCGTTATTACTACATAATTTTATGCACAAATCTAACACGCTATTAGCTTTCTGTGAAGTAAATCTTACAAAAATTCAGGTTTATAGTGAATGGACGTTAAAAACTATCTGTTGTTCGAGCAAAAGAAAAAGTTGTTTAGAAAGTATTTTTTGTTTTAAATGGAATTAGTAATTTAAAATACAAAGCTTTCTGCGAGTTCAGATAGTTTAGTGAACGAATGAAAAATTTAGATAAATTCTCGTAAGCCTAGTCCCGATAGCTATCGGGATTTTTGTTACTTTTTTGATCAATGCAAAAAAGTAAAGATAATATTAAAAAGTTCTATTATTTTCAATTTTAATTAAAAACACAAAACGTTTGAAACACCCAAAAATTAAAAAAAAAGCAAGGCTCTTCGCCTTGCTTTTTTTGTGTTTTATCTGTATGTTGTTCGTGTTAGCTAAACATTAAACCATAAATTCTATCCATTTCGCCGGCTAATTGAGAAACACTTATATGTCGTGCGTGTCTTATCGTTTCTCTACCATCAAAATATGCTAAAACGGTAGGAATCACAAATACGTTAAAGTAACCGCGTGCCTCGGGAAGCATCTGAACGTTTACTTCTAAAAATTTCATTTCAGGAAATTGTTCATTAATCATATTCTGCAATTTCGGCGACAAAGCATCTCCTACGTTACAAGATTCGTCTGAAAAAAACACTAAAACCGCCAAATTTTCTCTTAAAAATTCGTTGGCTTCTTCTAAGGTTTGTGCAAATGTGTAATTCATTTTAAGTAAAATTTTAAAGCAACAAATATAGAAGTTTTTTTTAATCGACAAATATTTTTTTTTAGCAGCTTAAAGCTCAGGATTAATAACCTGCCAAGGCTATACCATTTATGTTTTTATAAAGCTCAACTGCCTGTCTGTCAGTCATATTGCTCACAAACATTGCAATGTTCAATATTTTTTCGTAATCGCTTTCGCCTTCTCTGTATTCCGATGCAATCAGTTTGTAAAAAACGCTAAATTCTTTGGGATAAAGCGTCGCTTGCACAAATTGATGCAATAAGTCCGGCAATACTTTCATACCTGCCGCTTCAATTTTAAGCACCGGATCAGACTGATAAATCTTGTTTATACTCTGCTTTATAATACTATTTAGTTTATCTTGCAAAGCTGTCGGCAATAAATCTAACAGAGGAGTATCTAAATTTCCATTGACAAAATCTTCTTCTTTTTCGATAAAAATATTGGCAGTTTGTTGCACCAAAGTATTGATGGCTAAACTACGCAGGTAATTAATTTTTTCGCGTTCGCTGATAATTTTAGCATAGCGCTGTTTGCTTCTTTCAGACCAAGTGATTAATGATGAGAAGGCATTTTCTATGGTGTCAAAATCGATAAAACCGACATTAAAACCGTCTTCAAAATCGATAATATGATAGCAAATATCATCTGCCGCTTCTACCAAATAGGTCAAAGGAAAACGTTTCCACGCAAGCCCTTCATCATTGCTTTGATCGATCATATGAAGAGGTTTGGCTATTTGCTCGGCAAACAAATCTATTTCGCTCTGATAGATGCCGAATTTCTTTAAGCTTGCCTGTTTTTCTTGTTTTCTGACAGGCAATGATTCCTTAGGATACTTGCCAAAAGTGGCGTAAGTTCCCAATGTTAATCGTAAGCCTCCCTTGATTTCGGACTGATTGCGCAAACTTTGTGCTATAATGCGCAACCCGGAGGCGTTACCTTCAAAGTTTTGCAAATCTGCAAGTTGTTTTGCCGATAAATTTGTCAAAAAAGGCTTGGCTTTCTCACTCTTAAAATAGCTACTGATGGCTTTTTCGCCGGCGTGTCCAAAGGGCGGATTGCCAATATCGTGCGTTAAACAGGCAGCAGAAACCAAGTGACCAAAATCTGTGGGGTAAATTTGCAATACCGATTCTAATTCCGGATATTTTTCGACAATTTTTTCGCCTACGATATTTCCTAAGGAACGTCCTACGGAGGCGGTTTCCAAACTGTGTGTCAATCGGTTACGTACATAATCTGATTTTGGAAAAGGCAATACTTGTGTTTTGTTTTGCAATCTTCTAAAAGCCGACGAAAACACAATACGGTCATAATCTTTTTGAAATTCGGAACGAAAATTCTCTTCTTTATCCTCGCTATACAAGCGATTTTTGGCATTTTTAAAATAGTTAATCCAACTCATATTTATTAATATTTTGGTGGTAATGGACTGATAATTCTAACATCATAAAACTCGATAGCACCTTTTACAATTCCCCTAATGGTTTTAAACAATGCATCGGTTACGTTTTTCTTATAGATATCTTTGGAGTGAATCAAACTCACCTCGCGTGCCGGTTCGGGTTTGACAAAATTACGCAGGTATTTTTTGTTGTCCTCGCATAAATCTTCGGTTTGCAAATAAGGCAAAAGTGTCATTCCTAAACCTTCTTTTGACATTTTTATCAGCGCGTCAAAATTACCGATATTCAACTCAAAATCTTGTTCATCTTTGGTCATTGTCGAACAAATATTGAGAATATTGTCTCTAAAACAATGTCCTTCGTCAAGCAATAAAATATCTTTAACATCTAAATCTTGTTCTTTTAGCTCTTTTTTTTGGAAAAGCCTATGTGTTTCAGGTATAAATCCCACAAAAGGTTCTACATACAAGGGGCGTTCAATAATTTTATCTTCTTCTAAGGGCGTAGCTGCAATACCGGCATCAATCTTTCCTTCTATTAAATCGGCAATCATTTGTTCTGTCGGAATTTCAATAATTTGCAGATTCACATCGGGATATTTTTTGATAAAAGTTCGTAAAAACATAGGCAATAATGTCGGAACAATAGTCGGAATAATACCCAATTTATAGTCACCGCCAATAAAGCCTTTCTCTTGTTGTACCAAATCGTTTATTCGACCGCTTTCATTGACAATAATTTTGGCTTGTTCTATAATTTTACGGCCAATTTCGGTTACTTTGATAGGTTTTTTATTCCTGTCAAAAATAATAATACCCAATTCTTCCTCCAATTTCTGTATTTGCATACTCAAAGTGGGCTGTGTAACGTGGCATTGCACCGAGGCTCTGGTAAAGTTCAAATGCTTGGCAACTGCCAACAAATATTTCAGTTGTGCTATAGTCATAAATTTAAAATTTCAATATTTTTACGAATACAAATTTATAAATATTTTTTATGTTTATTGCTAATTTTATCATAAAATTTTATAATTATTTTCATCAAAAAGAATAGCTTTTTAGACAATAATAAGCTATATTTGCTTCACTAACCAAAGCGCATTATTATGTCCGAATTTACTGAGGAAGCAAAGATATTTGCGACCACTCAAAACAAAGAATTAGCCAAGCGTATAGCCAAAGCATACGGCGTTTCCTTAGGCAATGTACATTTACAACGATTTAAGGACGGCGAGTTTAAACCTTCATTTAAAGAATCTATTCGAGGTAAAAGAGTATTTATAGTCGGTTCTACTTTTGCTCCTTCTGACAATTTAATGGAACTTTTACTAATGATTGATGCTGCCAAAAGGGCATCTGCTTTGTATATCAATGCGGTTATTCCATATTTTGGTTGGGGGCGTCAGGAGCGCAAAGACGAACCTCGCGTACCCATTGCCGCCAAGCTGGTAGCCAATATGCTCGAAGCCGCCGGCGCTTCACGTGTTATTACAATGGACTTACACGCTGACCCAATTCAAGGATTTTTCGAAATTCCGGTTGACCATTTATATTCGAGTACTATTTTGGTACCCTATATTCAAAACCTTAAACTTGACAATCTGGTGATTGCTTCGCCGGATATGGGCGGGTCAAAAAGAGCTTATGCTTATTCAAAATTTTTAAAAAGTGAAGTAGTAATCTGCTATAAACAACGCAAAAAAGCCAATGTTGTAGGCAAAATGGAACTGATTGGCGATGTCAAAGGCAAGGATGTTGTTTTGGTTGACGATATTATCGACACAGGCGGAACGCTGGTCAAAGCCTCTGATTTAATGATAGAAAGAGGAGCTAATAGCGTGCGCGCAGTAGCCACTCACGCCTTGCTTTCTGAAAATGCTCAAGAGCGTTTAGCACAGTCTAAAATAAAAGAAATTGTTATTACGGATTCTATTCCAAGAAAAATTTTGTCAAAGAAAATAAAAGTTCTATCTTGCGCCTCGCTATTTGCCGAGGTAATGCAAAATGTTCATACACATAAATCTATCAGCGATAAATTTATTATGTAATTGATTTTGAGCACTTTACAAGGTATTTAGCAAAAATAAATAATCATTAATTAAAAATAAAAAAGTAATGAAATCATTAACAATTAAAGGATTTAAAAGAGAAAGCGTGGGCAAATCTGCAACCAAAGCCTTACGTAATGCTGGAAATGTCCCTTGCGTTTTATACGGCGAAGGCGAACCTATGCATTTTGCAGCTGACGAACGTGCGTTCAAAAAATTAGTTTACACGCCGGAAACGCATACCGTTGTGATTGAATTAGAAGACGGCAGCAAACACGAAGCAATTATGCAAGATATTCAGTTTCACCCAATCAGTGACAAAATCTTACATGTTGACTTCTTCCGCCTTGCAAAAGACAAAGAAGTTACCGTTTCGGTACCTGTAAAAATAGAAGGTGTAGCACCCGGTATAATCAAAGGAGGCTCGCTTTCTATGGTATTAAAAAAATTAAAAGTTCGTGCTATTCCTGCTAACTTACCCGATGCAGTAACAGTAAATGTTGACAAATTAGACATCGGAAACAAAGTATATGTGTCAGAATTAAGAACCGATTCATACAAACTGGTACATCCGGACAATGTTGTAGTAGTACAAGTGAAAATGTCTAGAGCGGCAATGAAAGCCTCTAGTGAAGAAGCAGCAGTCGAGGTTGCAACAGAAACTACCGAAACAGGAAAATAAAGTCTTCTTAATCAAATAATATTAAGGGTTGCAATTTGCGACCCTTTTTTTTTATGAAATTTATGTAGATATTCGTACATTTACAAAATATTTGAATAGGCATGGAAAACAATAAGAAAAAGAAAACATTTTTACAAAGATTAAGATATCATTACAGACTTTTGATAATCAACGAAGATACTTATTCCGAACAATTCAGCATACGCTTAAACAGACTAAATGTATTTGTATTTACGACCGTCTTTGCACTATTACTAATCGTTGGCACTACGCTGTTAATTGCTTTTACACCTTTAAGAAAATACATTCCGGGCTATACAGCGCCTGCGCTTAGAAAAAATGTTCATAATTTAAAATTCAAAACCGATTCGCTTGAAAAAGCCCTAACCATAAATACATATTACCTGCAACAACTCAAAAAAGTATTGCGTAACGAAATAACGATGGAAGAATTTGAAAAAAATTACAAACACAAATCAATTAATCCGGATACCCTCAAACTAACACCGAGCAGAGAAGACTCCTTGCTTAGAAAAGAAGTTGCAGAACGCGAAAAATTTAAGACAAACGGTCAAGTAAAAAATTCCTCTTATCATTTTATTGCCCCTTTAAAAGGTATCATCAGCAACACTTTCAACAATCAAAAGAAACATTATGCTGTCGATATTGCCGCCAACAAAAACACTCCTGTCAGAGCCATAGCAGACGGCACTGTCATTTTTGCCGATTGGTCATCTGCAACCGGACAAAATATTATTATTGAACATAACAATAATGTTATTTCAATTTACAAACACAATCAAAAATTACTTCGTAAAGTAGGCGATCACGTTAAACAAGGCGAAGTAGTAGCTATGTCGGGCAATTCGGGTGAAAAAACTACGGGTCCTCATCTGCATTTCGAATTATGGATTAAAGGGTATCCTGTCAACCCTTCCGATTTTATTGACTTTAAAAAATAATCTATGAGCATAAAATCATCATTAGCAAAAGTTTATGCAAAAATTGTTGTTCGTAAAAACCAAAAGTGGATTAATAAGCCCATTGATGCACAAAATCGTATCTTAAAAAAACTTATATCCGCTTCGAAAAATACAATCTTCGGAAAAGATCACAATTTTCAAAAAATAGTTACTTATAAAGATTTCAAAAAAAATGTGCCTATTAGTACTTATGAAGATTTAAAACCCTACATAGAACAAATTATCAATGGCAAAAGCAATGTGCTTTGGAAAGGACGTCCTATATATTTTGCTAAAACTTCGGGAACTACTTCGGGCACAAAATACATCCCGATTAGCAAAGAATCGATGCCCTATCATATCAAAGCTGCCAAACACGCACTCTTACATTATATATATAATACACAAAATGCCGATTTTGTAAAAGGTAAAATGATTTTCTTGCAAGGCAGCCCCGTACTCGACAAAGTCGGTGGTATCAAAACCGGCAGGTTATCGGGAATTGTAGCTCATTTTATTCCTAAATACTTGCAGCGCAATCGTATGCCGAGTTGGGAAGCAAATATCATTCAGGATTGGGAAAGCAAAGTAAATACCATTGTCGATGAAACCGTCAAAGAGAATATGACCCTGATTAGCGGTATTCCTTCATGGGTGCAAACTTATTTTGAAAAATTAGTCAACAAAACAGGTAAACCCGTTGCAGAAATATTTCCGAATTT
>CAZSBI010000142.1:0-6591 GCA_964604735.1 uncultured Flavobacteriaceae bacterium
AGTATGCTTATTATTACTATTTATGTTTTGTCAAAAAAATTATTAGTATTACTCTTTTATATATTTTTATTTTGTTTCATAAATGAAAAAAACTCAGCAAAACCTCTTTTTTTGTAAAGATTACGTTAATTTATATTTCAAATAATATCATTTTTTATCAAAAACTAAACAAAGTTATGAAAATAAAGCGCATCGAAACTGACTTTTATCTTATTATTTGCTTATTTTTGTCGAGTAAGTTATAACGTAAATCTATTGCTATGCTAAACATTCCAATTTATAAATTTGAAGCATTTTCTTTTGCAGAAAGTATCGAAGTTTTGCTTGATTCTTGTCAACAATACGGATTTAGTCATTTACCTGTTATTGAAAAAGATATTTATAGAGGTATGATACGTTGCGATGATTTGAATAATATTGAAAACAAACAGGAGTCTTTGAAAAAATATATTCATCTGCTTGATAAAATTTACTTGTCTGACCGTATGAACTGGACTGAATCTTTGTCGGTAATGATGAACAATGAAGCAAATGTAATGGGTGTACTCGATTTGTCGGGTAAGTTTATTGGTGTACGATTGCTCGATGATATTTTGAACCTATTGACCGAAAAAACTTTTATTCACAAACAAGGTTACGTGTTGGTAGTGCGTAAACTCAGCGCCGATTTTTCGGTAAGTCAGGTAGCGCAAATTATTGAACAAGGCAATGCTGTGGTTTTGGGAATTTTGGTTAACGAAATGGAACAAACAACCGAAGTAGAAGTGAAAATAAAAACCGATGACATCAATGATATTATTCAAACTTTCCGCCGCTACGACTACGAAATTATGACTCATTTTGAAGAAGATTTGCACCTGCAAGAATTGAAAGAACATTCTGATTTTTTAAGAAGATATCTGGAAATGGGAAGTTAATTTGCAAAAAATACAGAAAAGATTTAGGTGTAATTTCGTTGTTTTTCAGAACTGAACTTGCCAAGTTAAAAGCTAAGCATGTTAAGATTTATTTATCGCATAAACTAATTAATGTTGATGGAAATAAATTGACTTTACAAGCAAATGAAGAAATAACACTTTCGGATGTTGATAAAATTATTTTAACAGCCGGAATGAAATCATATAATCCATTTAAACAAGATAAAATGACTAATGTTTTTGTTGTCGGAGATGCAAAACAAGTAGCTAAGGCACAAGAAGCTATTGCCGACGGATATAAAGTGCAGGCTATGATTTAGCAATTATTAATAAATTTGCTCAAAAATACGAAGAATGATACATTATAATATAAAGGTGATTGGCAAAGTACAAGGCGTTTGGTTTAGAAAATACACTTTTGACAAAGCCAACGAAATGCAATTAAAAGGATTTGTACAAAACGAAACCGATGGCAGTGTGTATATAGAAGTTGAAGATGATGAGGCCGAAAAAATAAAGCGTTTTATTACTTGGTTGCATACAGGGTCGCCAATGTCTAAGGTAACAAAAGTTGTGCCTGAACAATCTGAAACCATTGTCGGTTTTGATAGTTTTGAAATTAGAAGATAAATGGCATTTTTTAGGCGTAAGTTGTTTTTTTCAGCTCACAAATATAGTGTATTCGGCTCAAAAAACCAATAAAAGTGAGCTGATTTTTCTTTTTTAATGAGCCGTAAATACAATAGGATTTGTTAAAAATCTAGAAAAAGCCTTGATAGTTTTGAAATTAGAAGATAAAAAAAACTGCCCGAAATAGATTTCGGGCAGTTTGTAATATATTGAATAAAATTATTATTCTACATTTTTTTCATATTCTCTCTTGTAACTTTCGTCAAATTCAAAATCTTCCATAAATTTAGTGGTATAATTACCTGCAACAAATTCAGGGTTATCCATTAATTGTCTATGGAAAGGAATAGTTGTTTTTACTCCTTCTATAACAAATTCATCAAGCGCACGTTTCATTTTTTCAATAGCTTCTTTTCTGGTTTGTGCGGTGGTTATGATTTTTGCAATCATTGAGTCGTAGTATGGCGGAATGGTATAGCCTTGATAAGCGTGAGTATCTAATCGGATACCGTGTCCACCCGGTGCGTGAAAAGTTTTAATGACACCCGGGTTAGGTCTAAAATCGTTATAAGGATCTTCTGCATTGATACGACATTCTATGGCGTGCAGTTTAGGAAAATAGTTAATTCCGATAATAGATTCGCCGGCGGCAACCTTAATTTGTTCTCTAATCAAGTCATAATCAATAACTTGCTCTGTAATAGGATGTTCTACTTGAATACGAGTATTCATTTCCATAAAGTAGAAATTACGATGCTTATCGACTAAAAATTCGACGGTTCCTACGCCTTCATATTTAATACTTTCGGCAGCTTTTACAGCGGCATCACCCATTTTTTCACGTAATTCGGGTGTCATAAACGGTGAAGGTGTTTCTTCAATTAGTTTTTGATGACGGCGTTGGATAGAGCAATCTCTTTCAGATAAATGTGCTGCTTTTCCGGTTTGGTCACCAATGATTTGTATTTCTATATGACGAGGTTCTTCAATTAATTTTTCAAGATACATACCATCATTTCCGAAGGCAGCTTTTGATTCTTGACGCGCATCGTCCCATGCCTTGCGTAAATCTTCTTTTTTCCATACGGCACGCATACCTTTACCACCGCCGCCGGCAGTTGCTTTAAGCATTACGGGATAGCCAAATTCATCGGCTAATCGTTCGGCTTCTTCATAATTTTCGAGCAATCCGACTGAACCGGGCACAGTTGGCACTCCGGCATCGATCATGGTTTTTTTGGCAGTTGCTTTGTCTCCCATCTGATTAATCATTTCGGGTGAAGGACCAATAAATTTTAAATTATGGTCTTGACAAAGTTTGGCAAACTTGGCGTTTTCGGCCAAAAATCCATAACCGGGGTGAATTGCATCAGCGTTTGTAATTTCGGCTGCGGCAATAATGGCCGGAATATTGAGATAAGATTCGCTTCCTGCCGGAGGTCCTATCTTTACCGCTTCGTCTGCAAAGCGTACATGTAAACTATCTTCGTCAGCAGTTGAGTAAACAGCTACTGTTTTGATGCCCATTTCTCTACAAGTGCGAATTATTCGCAGGGCTATTTCACCTCTATTGGCGATTAGAATTTTATTAAACATAATATTAAGTGTTAATGACTACATAGGTTCTACTAAGAACAATGGTTGGTCAAACTCTACCGGAGTACCATCTTCTACCAATACTTTTACGATTTTTCCTGAGACTTCAGATTCAATTTCGTTAAAAAGTTTCATCGCTTCGATAATACAAACAACAGAACCGTTGTTTACGCTATCACCAACTTCGACAAATGCGGGTTTGTCAGGAGCAGGTTTTCTGTAAAAAGTGCCGATGATAGGAGCTTTGATAGTTATATATTTTGAGTCATCAGATTCGGTAGCGGCAGGTGCGGCAGGTGCAGCGGCAGCCGGTGCAGTTGCGGCTACGGGAGCGGCAGCAACAGCAACAGGGGCAGAAGCAACAGGAGCGGCAGCTGTTACATATTCCGGTTTATTTTTGATGGTTAATTTAAATTCTTTGTTTTCAATCTTTACTTCGCTAACGCCTGATTTGGCTACGAATTTTATTAGATTTTGTACTTCTTTAATATCCATAATTATTAATTTAGTTAAAATTGGTATTTGTTTTGATGCGGCAAAGTAGCAAAAAAAAACAGAAAAACACTCTGTTTTTAGTCAATTATATACAAAAAACTCCATTTTTTATGCAAAAATGGAGTTTTTAACAATTTTCTGATTATATGTTAAGCTTCTTCTTGCTCAGGGTCAATTAATACTTTTCCTTTGTAGTATAATTTTCCTTCATGCCAATGTGCTCTGTGGTATAAGTGTGCTTCACCTGTTGTAGCATCAATAGCTAATTGAGGCATGCCCACTTTGTAATGTGTTCTTCTTTTTCTGCCTCTCTGTTTCGATATTTTTCTCTTAGGATGTGCCATCGTTACTTCTTTTTATCTGTTAATATTTTTTTTAAAACCTCCCAACGCGGGTCAATTTCTTTTGATTTATTTTCTATTTCTGCAACTGAATTATCATCATAATTAATAATGTAATTCAAGTTGTCTGTTTTCATTTTGCCTGAAATAATATCAGGGTGAACTCTTTTGTTCGGTACATTTAACAGAATCAACTCATAAATTTGTTGAGCAACATTAAATGTATGTGCATTGTAGGGTATGGTGATTAAACTTTCGTTGTCATCGTTAAATTCATCGCCAAATTTGACTATGAAATCCATATTTCCTTCAACTTGCTGGTCAAAATCTTCGCCGCTTACATCACAAGGAACATTGACACTGCCTTGGGTGTGCATTGAAAATTCTAACATATTTTCATTTTTGACGAGCGCTACATTTACGGACAATGCGCTACTGTTATACTCATCAAAATCAAATATTTCAAAAAACGTATTGTCAATATCAAAAGTATATGTATGCGTTCCGTTTTTTAATCCGGAAAATTTGATGTCATATAATTTCAATTTATTCATCCTCATCATTTTCAGCCTGCAAATTTATAATTTTTTTATAGATAATAAAAATATTTTTAAACTTTATTTTTTTAAATTATTTTTTAGTCGAAATTAGTTTGTTTTATTTCTTCATCTCTTGTTTTTGTAATACATTTTCGGTCAATTCGGCATATTCTTTTCGTTTTCTAAAAATATCTATTGCCATAAAAATAGCTTCTTTAAACGATTGTGGATTGGCTAAGTTTTTGCCGGCAATTTCGTAGGCGGTGCCATGATCGGGTGATGTTCTTATGTGGTTTAATCCGGCGGTGTAATTTACGCCTTTGCCAAAACTGAGAGTTTTAAATGGTATGAGCCCTTGGTCGTGGTACATAGCCAAAACGGCATCAAATTTCAGGTAGCTGTCTGAGCCAAAGAAACTGTCGGCTGCATAAGGTCCATAAATTAATTGTCCTTGTTTTTTGAGTGAAATGATAGTCGGACGGATAATTTCATCATCTTCTTTGCCAATAATTCCTCCGTCACCACAATGCGGATTGAGTCCCAAAACGGCAATTTTAGGTTTGCAAATGCCAAAATCTTGTTTTAAACTTTCTGACATTGTTGCAATTTTTTCAATAATTTTTTCTTCGGTAATCTGTTGCGCTACATATTTTAAAGGTACGTGGTCGGTTACCAATCCTACTTTGAGCTTATCAGTCACCATAAACATTAGTGGTTTTCCTTCGAGTTCTTGTGCCAAATAGTCTGTGTGTCCCGGAAAGTCAAATTCTTCATTTTGAATGGTTTCCTTGTTAAATGGCGCTGTAACCAATACATCAATTTCACCTCGTTTTAGGTACTCAACTGCCTTTTTAAACGAATCGACGGCGTATTTTCCTATTTCTTCCGAAGGTTTTCCCAGTTCAATAGGCACGGGGTCTTTCCATAGATTAAGTACATTTAGTTTGTTGGCAACCGCATTGTCTGTATTGGTAATGCCGTGAATATTGATGTCTAATCCTAATAATTTTCGTTCATAAGACATAGCTTTTGTCGATGCAAAAATGATAGGAGTGCAAATGTCGAACATCATCTTATTTTGAAAAGTTCTGAGTATTATTTCTGCACCGATACCGTTTAAATCGCCTACGCTAATACCTACTTTTATATTGTTTTTCTTATTTTTCATCTTTGTGAAATTTTGCTTTGGAATTTTACAAAGATATTAATTTTATTTCATTTGCTCGGGCAATTTGTTTGTAAAATATACCAAAATATTCTTGCAAATACTATAAATGTAGTATGCTAATATAGCAGATTGAGCTTTTTTTTGAAAAATTTTATAAATATTAATTTCTTTTTGTATTTTTACGACTTATTAAATATTATGCAAAGAATAGTTTTTTTCTTCCTTATTACTTTATACGGTTTTGGTTTGTCGGCACAAAACAACAGACCTATTGAGGTGTATTTAAAACAAGGCAAAGACAGTACGCTGATCAATAATAATACAATCAAAATAAAAAAAATGCCCTTTGAGTTGGTTTTTGTATTTCATCAACCTGAACAATTTAGCGGTGTTTTTGTAAACACTTCATATACAAAGGATTACTTTAAGCTTAATGACTCAGAAACCATTCCGGATTTGAGTTATTTGCCTCAAAAAGTATATTCTGAACACAAATATAATCCAAATAAAGAACTGAAAGTTAATCCCGAATTTTTTCAATATTTTGGCTACAATCCGAAGTCATATTGGAACAAATTTGACAGAATTATCAAGAAAGGCAATAAAATTATTGCATACAGAAAAGTACATCGTTTTAATTTGGTCGAGGAGGGAATAGTTACCGAAATCGGTCAAATGAAGTTTCCTGTGTTTATGATTTTTGAGATTATTCGTAAAAGAAACAGTTTTTCTAATGATGAAGTGTCTAGAGTAAACTTAAAAATTAAATTTTAACCTAACTTTTTTTTCGCAGTCTTAGATTTTTTTCATAACTTTATGCTTTATGAAAATACCTTATCAACTTTTTGACAAATATCTACTAAGAACGCCTGTACTTCCGGTCAAAGCTTTTTTTGATTTTCATA
>CAZSBI010000143.1:0-3156 GCA_964604735.1 uncultured Flavobacteriaceae bacterium
CTTATATTTAATTCGTTAAAAAGCTTTTCTTTCTGCTCATATTCAATCTCACTATTTTTTATAATCTTTCTAGAAGGAATATGCTTTAATTCAATATTATTAATAACCTGCCAAATTTTAAACTCTTGAAAAAGAGGTGACGATTTTGGTATAACTTTATGATGTTTTTCAAATTCACATTCACTAATCAAATGTTTTTGTGATTTTAATCTTCGCTGATAAAAAATGATTACATCTCTTAGGTTTCTCTTTAATTCATCTGTCAATTCAGGATAATATTCTTTTTGTTTTTCCCAAATTCTTTCAAATTCATCTAAATAATCTTGTCTATAAAAAACTTGGTTTTTCAATCTTGCATGTGAATTGTCTTTTAATTGATTATACAAATATTCACCTACTGTGATTTTGTTAAAATATAGCTCTTTGCTCCTATCACTGATAGCACCTAAATAATTTGATGACTGATACATCTGATTATTAATCTCTTGCAATACAATTGCTAAATGTTCCAAATCTAATTTAGTACTAACTGCTATATTTCTTAATCTATATTTTTCAATTCTTTGTTCATTTAATTTTCCTTTCAACTTGACACCGACAATATTAAAAGGGTCTTTACATATTGCCCATGTTTGTGTTTTATTCTTGCCAATTAATTTTTCTTTTAATTCAGGAACTAATATTTCAGCATAAAACTGAGACTGAAATTCCCAAATCAAATCAAATTCATTTTGTAAATCTGAACGATAAAAATCAGGGATGTTTTTCTTGCCTTGTTTCAATATATCATACACATATTGCCCCGGTGTTAAATCATTTTCATACAAATATTTAGCCACATCAATTCCGTCAATAGCAGTCCCTTCATCTTCTGACTTTGTTTTTCTGCTACTTTTATATCCCCGTTTTTTATTTATCATCAATAGAATTTTTGCAAATTCTAATTTACTAACCTTATGATGCACAGCCTTTGCTCTTGCTTTATATGTAGAAAAAGTTGTTCCTTTCCCTTCCTCACTCAAAATTGATTCTTTATCTATAAAACCTGATTCTATCAATATTTCAATCAATGCATCTCTTCTTAATTGATATCTATCTAAATTCCTTCTAGCACCTCTCTTCATTGTTCTGTCTGCATTAATAGACACAGACTTACCTTTCTGAAAATCAAGCTGTTCATCAGTTGTTAAAGGTATTACTCTCACACCTATTTTTACTATATCTGATTTTTCATTTTCTGTTTCTGCTTCTTTAATATAAGCCCACCCTATTGATGTTGTCCCCAAATCTAAACCTAAAACTCTTTTCATAATTATTAATTTTAAAATCTATAAACTATTAAACCCTAAAATTAATGTATTTTCAATTAACTCACAAGAGGAAAAGTCCCCTAAAAAAAGGGGATTTTTCCCCTTGCTTTATACATAAAAAAAATCGTATATTTGCAGTTCAAAGTACAAATTGAAGCAATTCACAATAAGGATTATTCCGTTGTGAAAACATTTAAAGCGGCAACTTCGGTTGTCGCTTTTTTCTTTGCAAAAAAACTAAGCTTTTCAAACAAATCTATTTTGGCATCTTAACTATTTATCGTAATTTTGCAAAAATTTTAAAATAGCCTATGTTATCAGTAAATAATGTATCCGTTCAATTTGGAAAAAGAGTATTGTTTGACGAAGTAAACGCACAATTTACCGGAGGTAATACCTACGGAATTATCGGTGCCAATGGTGCAGGAAAATCAACTTTTTTAAAAGTATTATCCGGCGAAATTGACCCAACAACCGGAAATGTACGCCTAGAACCCGGCAAACGTATGTCTGTGCTAAAACAAGATCATACCGCTTATGACGAACATACCGTGCTCGAAACTGTTGTCATGGGCAACCAAGATTTATTCGATATTCAAAAAGAATTAGACTTGCTTTATGCCAATCCTGACCCAACAGATAAAGAAGTGGACAGAATGGGCGAACTTCAAGAACGCTTTGAAGAAATGAATGGATGGAATGCCGATAGCGATGCCGCCATTCTGCTGTCAAATCTTGGCGTAAAAGAAGAAATGCACTATATGCAAATGTCCGAATTAGAAAGCAAAATGAAAGTGCGGGTACTATTGGCACAGGCACTTTTTGGCAATCCGGATGTGCTCATTATGGACGAACCTACCAACGACTTGGATTTTATAACTATTGCTTGGCTCGAAGACTTTTTGGCCAATTACGAAAATACCGTAATTGTAGTTTCGCATGACCGTCACTTCCTCGATGCCGTAAGTACACACACGGTTGATATAGATTTTGGCAAACTCAATTTTTATACCGGAAACTATTCGTTTTGGTATAATGCCAGCCAACTAAAAGCACGCCAACGCTCGCAACAAAACAAAAAAGCCGAAGAACGCAAAAAAGAATTAGAAGATTTTATCCGTCGTTTTTCTGCCAATGTAGCCAAATCAAAACAAGCTACGGCACGTAAAAAAATGATCGAAAAACTAAATATTGACGATGTAAAACCTTCAAGCAGACGCTATCCGGGTATTATTTTTCAACCGGAACGCGAAGCCGGCGACCAAATTTTTGAAACCGAACAATTGTCAAAATCTATTGACGGTGAAGTGCTTTTTGATAAAGTAGCTATCAACTTAGCAAAAGGAAATAAAGTAGCACTTATCTCAAAAGACTCTCGTGCCGTAACAGCTTTTTATGATATTGTTACCGGTAAAACAGCAGCCGACTCAGGCAGCTATCGTTGGGGAGTAACCACCACACAAGCTTACTTGCCTTCCGAAAATAACGAATACTTTACCGAAGACATTTCATTAGTAGATTGGTTGCGTCAATATGCCAAAACCGATGAAGAACGCGAAGATGTTTTTCTACGCGGATTTTTAGGAAAAATGCTTTTTAGCGGCGACGAAGCGCTAAAATCTGTAACCGTATTGTCAGGAGGCGAAAAAGTAAGAGCAATGCTATCTAAAATGATGATGCAAAGAGCTAATATCTTGTTGTTTGACGAACCTACAAACCACTTAGACTTAGAATCGATTCAAGCACTAAACAACGCCTTGATAAATTTTCCGGGAACTATCATATTTACTACCCGTGACCACGCTTTTGCACAATCGGTTGCCGATAGAGTTATCGAAATTACACC
>CAZSBI010000144.1:0-3139 GCA_964604735.1 uncultured Flavobacteriaceae bacterium
TCAGGATCAGAACTAAGATAATCAGTAACAGCTACATCAATAACGACTTCATATCCACCCGCTGATAAATCAAAATAAGGTGATAAAACCCAGTCGCTATGAGATGTGTTATATAAATTAATTTTAACATCATTACCAAAAACAGTAGAACTAGTCCATGGTGAACTTCCTATATCACTTGGACCCGTGGTAGCATCACCGCTGTTAGCTTCGTCCCAACAAGTTGGCACAAAAGTATCAAAGGTTTGTGTGTAATCCGGAGTATAAACCTGACAATCAGTCATAAAAGTAGAACCTTGAACGGCAGTGCTGGTATCTCCACCCCCACAATCGGCAGTTATTTGCCATTCATACTCTGTTGCAGCTGTTAATCCTGTAAGGGCATAAGTAGTAGCACCGGCTGCAGTTGTATCACTGTTCCAAGTAGCTGCTCCGGTTTCGCGCCATTCAACAGTATAAGTAGAACTGCCACTATTGTTGTCAGTCCAAGATAAATCGGCTGTTGTTTGGTCGATATTTGAAACTGCTAAATCTGTAGGATCAACACAAGACGGCATCCCATCGTTAACCACGTCATCTATATATAATGTATATTCATCGGTAGAAGTAGCTTGAATAGCCACATATACGGTAGAGCCTTCATAGGCACTTAAATCATATTTATATTCTTGCCAAGTTGTAGGTGGCTCGACATCGTTATCCAATGTAACAGTAAAATCCGCTTTCGCTGTCCCGGTGGTAGAAAGCATTACATTAAATTGTTCAGGATAATAACTGCTATAGTTTCTTGCCCAAAAATGAATTCTATCAGTAGTTAAATCCACAACACTAATAGCCGGCGTAATTAACCAATCATCATGAGCATCTGATGAAAAACTAATTTCAGCAACCTGGGTACCTCCATGAGGAGATGTTGTGCCCGTTTGCCATCCATTAGCGTCCCCATCATTTATAATTGTCCAACCGGTTGGAGGGAATGTGCTTCCCTCAAAATCTTCTGTAAATTGTGCCTGCGTTTGCCAACTCATGGCAAATAGCACTAGTAATAAATAATAAATTTTCTTTTTCATAAATTGTGTTTTTTTAGTTAAAATCAAAACAAAAATACAGTTTTTTTTTTATTTACAGAATACATTTCATCTAAAAAAATAAATATTCAAAGCCGTTTTTGTATATTTTATAAAAAACAGCGCTAAAATGTACGAATATCATAAAAAAAACAAACCGGAATACAGCCCTAAATATTAAAAATAAATTAATAAATATTGCATATCTCATAACTTGTTTTACAAAAAAATACAGAAAAAAAATGAAGCAGAAGCAATAAATAAAACTGACATTTGTCAATAGATTTGTAATAATAAACAGTATTTTTGTTAGCAACTAAAAAAAATCTACTTATGACCATTTTAAAAACATCAGTAGCAAAAAAAATAGCGATGGCATTATCAGGTTTGTTTCTGGTAATGTTCATTTTTATCCACCTTGCTATTAACCTGACCTTAATTTACCCGGGAAAAGAGGCTTTTGATGCCGCAGTTGAATTTATGGCAACCAATCCGTTAATTCAAGTGATGCAACCTATTTTGTTTTTAGGATTTATTTTCCATATCGGTATGGGAATTTATCTGGAATGGACAAACAGAAGCAAACGACCGGTTAAATATGTAAAGAACAATCCGGGAGCCGCCGCTTCATGGGCTTCCCGAAATATGATTTGGACAGGATCCTTGGTTTTGATATTTTTGGTAATTCACTTTGCCAATTATTTTATCCCTTTCAAAACGCAAGAAATCACTGACCATTATGCCTTGGTTACCGGCTTATTCAAAGATAATCCGGTTTATACATTATGATATATCTTGGCATTTGTAGGATTAGGAATCCATTTAAGTCACGGATTTCAATCGGCATTTCAATCAATGGGAACTCCCCGTGAAAAATGCAATAAATTATTGGTTTGTTTAGGTAACCTGATTGCTCTTATTGTAGCTATTGGTTTTTCGGCAATTGCAATTTATTTCTATTTTAATTAAAAAAAACAAATTATGTCAACTGTAAATATTAAAGAAGGAAAGCCATTACAAGCAAATATTCCGACAGGAGAATTAGCAAAAAAATGGACTATATATAAAGATAAAATAAGACTGGTAAGTCCCGCCAATAAACGTAATTTGGATATTATCGTTGTAGGAACGGGATTAGCCGGTGCTTCGGCTGCCGCATCATTGGCGGAAATGGGCTATAATGTAAAAGCATTTGCTTTTCAAGACTCACCCCGTCGTGCGCATTCTATTGCTGCACAAGGCGGTATCAATGCTTCAAAAAATTATCAAAACGACGGCGACAGCGATTGGCGCTTGTTTTACGATACCATAAAAGGAGGTGATTACCGCGGACGCGAAGCCAATACCTATCGTTTGGCAGAAGTTTCAGGTGCCATTATCGACCAAGCCGTGATGCAAGGCGTACCATTTGCCCGTGATTACGGCGGTCTTTTAGACAACCGTTCGTTCGGCGGTGTTTTGGTATCCAGAACTTTTTACGCCAAAGGACAAACCGGACAACAATTATTATTAGGCGCTTACTCCGCCTTGAACCGTCAAATCGCCCGTGGTAAAGTTACGATGTACAACCGCCACGAAATGATTGATTTGGTGGTAGTGGACGGACATGCACGAGGCATTATCACCCGTAATTTGGTTACCGGTGAAATCGAACGTCATTCTGCACACGCCGTTGTATTAGGAACCGGCGGATACAGTAATGTTTATTTCCTCTCTACCAACGCAATGGGTTCAAATGCAACTGCCGCTTGGCGCGCACACCGTAAAGGTGCTTATTTTGCCAATCCCGCTTTTGTGCAAATCCACCCGACTTGTATCCCGCGAAGTAGCGACCACCAATCCAAATTAACATTAATGTCCGAATCACTACGTAATGACGGACGAATTTGGGTTCCCAAAAAAATAGAAGATGCAAAAGCAATTCGTGAAGGAAAACTCAAACCAACCGAAATAGCCGAAGAAGACAGAGATTACTATTTGGAAAGACGTCATCACGCGGCACCAAGTTTCCAAAAGCGGGATAACGTCTTTCCAAATAGTAATCTCTGTCTTCTTCAGCTATCTAGGTTGGT
>CAZSBI010000145.1:0-5292 GCA_964604735.1 uncultured Flavobacteriaceae bacterium
ATAACAATTTGATTCATAAAAAATTGATTAAAAAATGAAAAAACTAAAAAAAATACTTGTCGCATTTGTGCTGGTCATTGCAATTAGTATTGCATTACTTTATGCTACCGGATACGGTTATATTGTGCAATCTGCCAAAATGGTGTACGGAAACGGACATATTACCGCATTTATTGACGATTCCAGATTTTTTCCGACTCGAAAAATTGAAAATGGTGAAGTGCAAGAGTGGGCTTTACACTCGCAATATAATAAAGTTAAACCCACAACGCGTTTATTGCAAGAACATAAACAGATGAAGACCGTCGCTTTTCTAATTATTAAAAACGATAGTTTATTTAGCGAAAATTATTACGAAGGATACCATAAAGACAGTTTATCCAATTCATTTTCAATGGCAAAAAGTATTACCGAAGCACTTTTGGGCAAAGCTGTTAAAGACGGATATGTCAAAATGGAAGACAAAGTCCAAAAATACATACCTGAACTCAAAGGTAAATATGCCAATGTTGTTACAGTTGCTGATGTTGCTTCAATGAGTAGCGGTTCCGATTGGATTGAAGACTATTACAATCCGTTTCACATTACAACCGAAGCCTATTTTGCCGATGATTTAAACAAATTGATGCTGGAAGATGTACGCATTGACAGCAAACCCGGACAAAAATTTCATTATTTGAGTGGCGATACACAATTAATGGGAATGATTGTAGCAAAAGCAACCGGAATGACTTTGTCGGAATATATGTCAAAAAGCTTTTGGAAACCGATGGGTGCGCGCAAATATGCCCTGTGGACTTTGGACGATAACGGCGTGACCGAAAAAGCCTTTTGTTGTGTCAATTCAAATGCCCGCGATTTTGCCCGCTTTGGCAAATTATATGAACATTTTGGTAACTGGGATGGCAATCAGATTTTAGATTCTGCCTATGTAAAAAAATCTATTTCACCCCGACTGGCATCATCGCCCTACTACGGATATTCTTGGTGGTTAAGCGATTATAAAGGCAAAAAAATTGCCTATATGCGAGGTGTTTTAGGACAATACGTAATTATGATACCGGAGGATAATGTAATTATTGTGCGCTTAGGCAAAAAACGAGATTTCATTCCGAATGGTACAGCACACTCTGACGATTTTTACATATATATAGATGAAGCATACAAAATGCTCGGATTAGATTAAAATTAAATAAATGTACTGTTATGACTAGAAAAGTAAGATTTGCATTAGGTGCAGCTTTACAATTCGGACTGATTGCATCAATTGGCGATTTTGTAGGTTGGCCATATATGGGCTACGTGCTTGGTATTGCCATTGCTTCGTTTTTATTGACTTTGATTTTCTTTATTTATGATATGTCAAAAGATTGAATTTGTTCAAAAAACAACAATATTCTTCTAGGATTAACAAAAAAGGAATGGAATATTTTTTTCTAATAAACTCTTAAAAAAGAGAGAAATATTCAACAAAGTCTGTTGGGTGTTAAGAATAGAGTTCCAAACTGATTTTTGTCAGCTTTTTTTAAAGATAAATCAGTACTTTTATGTCAATAAAAGACTAAATTAACTTTTATTAAGAAAAATAATTAACCAAAAATAATTAACTATGTTATCAAAGAAGCAAGCAAAATTATTCTTTTTGATTGGAACAGCTGTTACATTTGCCATATTTATCGGCTTAACGGTATTTTCTTTATCAAAAGCACAAGATCAAAGCAACGCTGACAAAATTACAGCGGAAGTGGCTCACGGAAAACATCTGTGGGAGAAAAACAATTGTATGGGATGTCATACAATCATGGGAGAGGGTGCTTACTATGCGCCTGAGTTAACTAACGTTGTAGAACGTAGAGGAGAAGAGATGGTAAAATCTATTTTAAAAATGGATAAACCTTATGCGCCAAGAGGACGTAAAATGGTTGCTTATGCTATGAGCGACAAAGATGCAAGCGATATGGTTGCTTTCTTTAAATGGATAAGTGATGTAAATCTTAACGGCTTTGAAAAAGTCGATAGTAAAGTATCGCCATTAGCCAAAGATCAAATGAAAAACTAACTAAAAAATTATTATTATGAAATATAAATCACAAAAAGTAGCTTATTGGTTTTTCGCATTATCAATGTTGCTTCTCACACTACAATTAACCTATGGTTTTATCATGGGATTTGCACGTTTGGGTTATGACGGTTTGCACGATTGGATTCCGTTTAACACAGCGCATACAGTTCACTTAAATACTCTAGTAGTATGGTTGTTATCAGGTTTTATGGGAGCCGCTTATTATATCATTCCCGAAGAAGCTGAAACAGAATTATGGAAACCTAAATTAGCTTATGCACAATTAATTGCTCTTACCGTAGTTGGTGTAGCAGCTTTAGCAGGTTATCACTTTAATATTTGGGAAGGACGTAAATTCTTAGAAATTCCTCACGAATTAGATTTCTTAGTAGCAATTGATGTTGTTTTATTCCTTGTTATTTTATTAATGACTATAATTAAAGGAAAGAAAAAATCAACTACATCTTGGGTATTATTTGGCGGATTGGCAGGTGCTGCTATATTCTACTTGCCCGGTATGTTGCAATTTGATAGTCAAGTTTTAGATTCATTCTTCCGTTGGTGGGTTGTTCACCTTTGGGTTGAAGGCGTTTGGGAATTGATTATGGGAGGTATATTATCTTTCTTATTAATTAAATTAACAGGTGTTGACCGTGAAGTTATCGAAAAATGGCTTTATGTAGTTATCGGATTGACTTTCTTGTCAGGTATTTTAGGGACAGGTCACCACTACTATTATATTGGTGTAAACAATATTTGGTTAATCGTAGGTGGTATCTTTTCTGCTATGGAGCCATTAGCTTTCTTGGCTATGACACTTTGGGCAATTAATATGTATCGTAAAGGCGAAAAAAGTCACCCAAATAAATTGGCTATCTATTGGACATTAGGTTCTGCAATAGTTGCATTTTTAGGCGCAGGTGTTTTAGGTTTAGCACATACTTTACCACAAACTAATCTTTATACACACGGTACTTTGGTTACAGCTATGCACGGACACTTAGCATTCTGGGGTGCTTACGCTATGATTGTTATTGCTATGATAACTTATGTTATGCCAAATTTAACAGGACGTAAATTATATGATCACGCACGCGGACGCTCAGCCTTCTGGTTGTCAAATATTGGTATGTTTACTATGGTTTCTGCTTTTGCAGCCGCCGGTGTAGCACAAGTATATTTAGAACGTGTAATGGGTTATGAATTTGGCGATGTGCAAAATGAAATTTCAGTACACTTCTGGGTGTTAATTACAGGTGCTACTATTTTATCAACAGGACTTATTTTATTAATAATGGATTTCATCAAATATGGTTTACCTTCTGATGAAGCATTAGAAAACTAAATCACTATAACCAAATTAAACTTAAATTAAGAGATTGTCAAATATTTGGCAATCTCTTTTAGATTAAAGCATTATCATTGCAACAAATATCACTTTATTATGAATAATTCACCTTATTATCATGCTGTCGGAAAGGAAGTAGAAGTTTTTGAACAGTCGTTTAAAAACAAATTACCCTTTTTATTGAAAGGACCTACGGGTACCGGAAAATCGCGTTTTGTTGAATATATGGCTGATAAGTTAGACAAAAAATTACTTACGGTGGCTTGCCATGAAGAAACATCTTCTACCGATTTAATTGGACGTTACATCATCAAAGGAACAGAAACTGTTTGGTTAGACGGTCCGCTCACCAAAGCTGTAAAAGAAGGATACATTATATATTTAGACGAAATTGCAGAGGCACGCCCCGATGTAATTGTGGCTATCCACCCACTGACCGATCATCGTCGGGAATTGTTTATAGACAAATTAGGTGAAACTTTTAAAGCACACCCCGATTTTATGTTGGTAGCCTCATTTAACCCGGGTTATCAACGCGGATTTAAAGAATTAAAACCCTCAACCAAGCAACGTTTTGTGGCTATAAGTTTTACTTACCCCGAAGCAAAAGTGGAACAAGATATTTTGATAAACGAAACCGGAATTGATGCAGAAACAGCAAAAAAATTAGTCAATATTGGTGCTAAAATTCGTAATTTAACCGAGCTGGGTTTAGCCGAAACCGTATCGACACGTTTGTTGGTTGATGCAGCCAAACTAATCAAAAGCGGTTTGCCCAAAAGACTTTCGGTACATGTTGCCGTAGTAGAACCATTGAGCGATGAGCCCGAAATTATAGAAGCATTACGTGATTTAACAGACTTGTTAATCTAAACTTATGAGTTGGGACGAATTATTAGAAGGTGTATTTTCCGGCTATTTTAAAGTGTCGGGTAAATTGTCGAAAAAGCGACAAGCTGCCTTGCTTGCTGATGCGAAAACGGCAAAATTAGACGATGTTAAGTCTAAATTGACAGTTTTTGCACGTGCTATTACCGGAAAACCCATTAATATTTTCCCTGCCGAACAAGAAGGAGGTTACAAAAACGATAATTTTTTCTTGCCTGTTTTTTATGCCGAACTCGATAAATATGAAGATAATTTGGCTTATTATCTGTTTAGAACATTGTATTTGTCAACCCAAAAAAACTTAGGTTTTAATTGGCAACCCAATGCGCAAAAATCACTCGAAGAATCCAGACAAAAGGCAGTAGAAACAGCCCCCGAAGTCTTGCAACGGATGTTTGAAGAATATCCTTCAAGCAAAAAAATATTTGACAGATTACAAAAACATTATCAACAAAAAGCAACAGCCAAACACCCCGCCGATTATACATTTTTGTATGGTAAGTGGATGAAAGAAAATGATGAAGATACGAATGATGAGGCACTCAAAAATATCAATCAACGTGTCAAAAAAGCCATCGAAGAACAAATTGAAACCATAATGAAAGCCAATCCGGTCGAGGAGTTGGAAACGATGCAAGTCGATAAAAAACAACAAGAAGACCAAGTAGTGAATAATTATTTCGAAAAAATCGAAACATTAGAAGAACATAAAGGCGGTATATGGAAGGATTTTGACGGCGATGATGAACTCGAAGAACATCAAAATGCCTTAGAAGAATTGTCAATGAGTCGTACCGTTCGCGTCGATGATGATACGCATTCGGTCTGGCAAACAGAATTTTTGGAGAATATAACTGTGTCTGAAAGTGTCGAAATTAATGCAGCAGATTATTATTTGTCTTATGATGAGTGGGATTATGCCAAGCGTAAATATAAACCCGATTTTTGCAAACTATATCCTAAAAAAATTGTAGAAACAGATGTGACCTATTAC
>CAZSBI010000146.1:0-17850 GCA_964604735.1 uncultured Flavobacteriaceae bacterium
GTATTTGCCCGAAAAACAAAGAATGATTATTCACCTTCGAGATATTGAAGGATATGACTTTAAAGAAATAGCAGTAATGCTTGATATGAACGAAAATGCTATTAGAACAGCACTTTCAAGAGCCCGAAAAACATTAAAAACCGAATTACTAAAACAATACGAATATGGATTACAAAGCCATCAACAATATTCTTAACAGATACTTTGACGGAACAAGCACGCTTGAAGACGAAAAAAAGTTAAAACAATATTTTGACACAGACAAAATATTGCCTGAACATAATGCTTACAAACCATTGTTCGATCATTTTGGAAATACTCATAATGTAACAAATCCTAAACAAGTTCGTCTTCCATATAAGCAAGCCAAAAAGAACTATAAGCTGGCTATTGCTGCTGTTTTAGTCTTAGGATTAGGCATTTTTGGATTGACAAGACAAAGTTTTGTTGAAAAAGAAATCGTTTCAAAAAATATTACACAAGAAAAGAAAAAAGAAGCATATAAAGAAATGGAAAAATTTTCGAACAGTGTTAACAAAGGCATAAAACGTGTAAGCGCATTAAGTATTTTTGGCAAAACAACCAAGAAAATTTTTAAAATAGAAGAAAAAAAATAACAAGTGTTAGACACACTCTAAAATTTATACAATGAAAACTACAAAATTATTATTCATACTAAGCATAATTCTTTTTCAAACCGGCTTAAATGCTCAAAACTTGTTTGATAAATATGAAGACTATGACGATGTTAGTTCTGTTATAGTAACCGACGAAATGTTTAAATTATTTAAAGACATCGAACCCGAAAGCGACGAAGCCAAAGAAGAAATGCAAGTACTTAGCAGCCTAACCGGATTAAAAGTTTTTTCGACCGAAGACAATAAGATTTCGGCTGAAATATTAAAAGATGCCGATGGTTACATTAGCAGTAATCATATGACCGAACTAATTCGTATCAACAACGAGGGTACCAAAGTAAAATTTTATATTGTCAAAGGAGACAAACCTCATTTTGCCAAAGAATTGATTATGGTTTTAGTCGAAAAAAAAGACGGTAAAACCAACACGGTTGTTATGATTGTGTCCGGTGACATCGACCTGAAAAAACTATCAAAACTAAATAGTAAAGTAAAAATCATCGATGGTAAATACCTCAAAGAAGTCGAAGCGCACGAAAACAATTAACAATCGGATTATCAACCAATTACAATTCGTAAATAGATGAAAACACTAAAAAAACTAAGCATTATTGCCTTATTTATTTTCCTCTCTTCGTGTCAAAGCGACCCGCTGGAAAAATATTTTGTCGATGCCACCGAAAACGGCGATTTTTTTGTTACCGGCATTCCTACAAGTTTTGTACAATTTGACAAAGACAAACTCGATGCTGAGACATTAAAACAAATAGCATCAATCAAAAAAGTCAACATTTTACTATATCAAAATAACGAAGATATAAAGAAAAAAACATCAGAATATCAAAAAGCTAAACAAGCAATAAGTCAAAAACACTACAAAACATTGGCTAAGATGAATGATGCTGAACGCCAATTATCGTTCTCTTATCTTGGCAAAGCTGACAAAATTGACGAAATTATTTTCTTCGGAAGAGACCGCGAATACAATTTCTTGATTAGCAAGATAAAAGGAAAAAATGTAGAACTGAAAAATTTGATCAAAGCGTTTAAAAATATTAAAAACATTGATCGTGACAAAGCCAAACCTGTACTAAAAATGTTTGAAGGGTTTAGAATTCATCAAGATTAAATTATGTATATCGGCAATAACACACAACATATCAAACAAATTATTGAAGCCCTACGCAAAGAACGCAAACTGAAAAAAGGCTTGGAAAAAGCACAAGTTAACAAAATTTGGCAAGAGCTAATGGGCGATACCATTGGCAAATTTACCTCAAATTTGAGTTATGATAATGGTACGCTCAGCGTCTATCTAAATTCTTCGGCACTTCGAGAAGAATTAAATCGTGGTAAAGACAAAATCATAAATCGCTTAAATGAACATTACGGCGAAGTTGTCATCAAAAAAATCATTTTTAAATAATAAATTACCGAAATAAAAGTCAAAATACCTGATAAATAAATTGAAATATTTTTTTCAAGCTAGAATAAAAAAAATAGAAACATTTTTTTAGATGTTTTGCTTCTTAATTGGCATCGGTATTAATGCCGACGGTAATTTTTGGCATATATTATTACCAACGGACTGTTAAAATTGCTTAATCAGTACTAGTAATTAGATAAAAAATACTACTTTTACCAAACAAAAAGCAAGGCGATTTTATAATGATTAAAAACAAAATACTCAAACGGAACATTACTGCAATGGCAAATGCTATGCAAAAGCATACTGTCCTTGTAAAACCCGTTAAAAAAGTAGCAATCTTAAACAATCCACAGTCAAATCTGAGCCTACAAAATTTACAATATTTAGAAAAAGCGCTCAATCTAAACAGCGAAAGTTTTGAAATATTCACCATAAAACATCGCAAAGACAACTATAATGAACTACGTGGAGTAATAGCAACCATCGATAGTTTTAATATGTTTGGCAAAATAAAAAGTGAAACAATCAATAAATTTTTAAACCAAAAATATGATTTGCTTATCGATTTCACAAACACTTCAAATATTGTCGAAGAATATTTTTCGCTGGCAATTAAAGCCGGTTTTAGAGTCGGATATGCCAACGATAAAGAAATTTATGATTTGATGTTGCAAATCGACAAGGGCAAAATCAAAGCATTTATTGACGAAATGATGCGATATCTCAAAATAATAGGTCTATCCGAGTAGATTTAACTTTTTATTATCAGTTTTTTACCGTAAAATGTTGTAAAATTGAACTTTAATTTCAGTATGTAATATAATAGTGTTATTTTTGCAAGTTGAAATTGACGAGAAAGTAATCAATAACAAAACAAAATTTAATGAAACGAATAATTTTAATACTCTTAACTATCGGTTTTTTAACATCGTGCAGTGAATATCAGAAAGTATATAATGGCAAAGACATCGATGCTAAATACAAATTGGCTTGGAAATATTATGAAGCCAAAAATTACAAGAAAGCAGACTTACTTTTCTCGCAAATAGATGTAATGTACAAGCATAAACCTTCGTATCAACGCCTGTTGTTTGCGCATGCAATGAGTTTATACAACATGGGGTATTATGTATCTTCGGGCGAAAAACTCAGAAAATTTACAAGACTTTTTCCTGAGAGCAGCAAAGCCGAAGAAGCTTCGTACTATATTGTCAAAGCTTATTACAACTTATCACCCAAGTACACAACAGACCAATCATATACGAAAAGAGCTATAGAAGAAGTACAAAGTTTTGTCAAAAAATATCCTTACTCAAAATACAAAAAGGAAATCAATCAAATCAATGCTGAGCTTAATGACAAATTAGAGCATAAAGATTTTGATATTGCCAAAAAATATTACGATTTAGATTATTACAAATCAGCCATTACGGCGCTAAATAACTTTCTGATAGATTTTCCCGGCTCAAAATACAAAGAACCTGCACTATATTACAGATATTTATCGGCTGCACAACTTGCGCTAAATAGTGTTGAGTCAAAAAAAGAAGACCGTATCAATCAGGCTATTGGTTACTACAAAAATTTTGAACTCAAAAATCCAAAATCAGAATATCTTGCAGATGCCGGAAAAATGCTAAAAAAACTTAAAAAAGAATTAGCATCAATGCAAAAAGCAACTGTATCAACAAAATAAAAATAAAGAAAAAAAATATATAATTATGGGAGATTTAAAAAAGATTGCCGCACCAACTAACACAATTACGTACGATCGCAAAAAAGTAAAAGAACCTACAAACAATATTTACAAAGCGATTAAAATTGTTGGCAAAAGATCTGAACAAATCAACAAAGAACTCAAAGAAGAATTGTTGGCAAAACTCAAAGAGTTTGAAACCGACCAAGATTCATTAGCCGAAATTTTTGAAAACAAAGAACAAATTGACATTTCAAAATACTACGAAAGATTGTCTAAACCAACTATGATTGCCTTGCAAGAATGGCTTGACAAAAATATTTATTGGAAAGATATCAACAACGAGGAGTTCAACGAATTTCAATAAAAAATGTCACTTGCCGGCAAAAAAATAATCGTAGGTGTTACAGGAGGAATTGCAGCATACAAAATTCCTTCTCTTGTACGGCTATTGATTAAAGCCGGCGCACAAGTACAAGTTATTGCAACAGCAAAAGCCCTTGATTTTGTAACGCCCATTACATTGGCAACCGTATCTAAAAATCCGGTTATCAGTAAGTTTACAAAAAACGAATCCGGCGAATGGCACAATCACGTTGCGCTGGGCAATTGGGCAGACCTAATGGTTTTTGCACCCGTCACGGCTAACACATTGGCAAAAATGGCTTACGGACTATCCGATAACTTATTAACAACCGTATATTTATCGGCAAAATGCCCTGTGTTTATAGCGCCTGCTATGGACTTAGATATGTATGCGCACCCTGCCACACAAACTAATATCGAAAGATTAAAATCTTTTGGACACACAATTATACCGGCTACCAAAGGCGAACTTGCCAGTGGTTTGTCGGGCTTCGGCAGAATGGAAGAGCCTGAAAATATCTTTCAAAGCATTCAACAATTCTTCGAAAAAAAAAAGACACTTTTAGGTAAAAAAGTACTTATCACCGCAGGTCCTACTTACGAAAAAATTGACCCTGTCCGTTTTATCGGCAATCATTCAAGTGGCAAAATGGGTATTGCTTTGGCAGAAACAGCAGCTAGCTTAGGTGCTGAGGTCGAACTTGTTTTGGGTCCAACAAATTTATCGGCAACACATCCAAATATTCACACTACAAAGGTGGTCAGTGCCGAAGAAATGTATCAAGCAACGCATAAGCATTTTAAGCAAAGCGATATTGCCATATTAGCTGCCGCCGTCGCCGATTTTACTCCTAAAACAAAAGCCAATCATAAAATAAAGAAGGACGGCAATACGTTATCATTAGAACTGACAGCAACCAAAGATATTTTGGCTTCGCTAGGAAAAATAAAAAACAACAAACAAGTACTTGTCGGATTTGCTATGGAAACTCATAACGAAATAGAAAACGCATCAAAAAAACTGCATCAAAAAAACCTTAATTTTATTGTGCTCAATTCGTTGAATGAAAAAAACGCCGGATTTAAACACGACACTAACAAGGTAAGCATTATCGACGATAAAGGCGAGCTTACGCCATACAAATTAAAAAGCAAATTGGAAGTAGCAGAAGATATTTTTGCCAAAATAGAAACTTATTTGACCTAAAACAAAACTTATGAAACGAATTCTTTTACTTATCATAATAATTTTTAGCATTAATCAATTACAAGCACAAGAGTTTAAGTGTAATGTAACTGTAAACGCTGCCGGTGTCAGAGGGTCTAACAAGCAAATATTCAAGACCTTACAACGTGCTATTCAGGAATTTGTCAATAAAAACAGATGGACAGACAAACGTTTTAAAGAACACGAAAGAATACAATGCGATATTATTTTAAACATCAAAGAATACAATCAAAAGAAAGGAAATATTAAATCTGAATTGTATTTTAGATCATACCGTCCGGTTTTCAAATCCGATTATCAAACTTTGCTACTTAATTTGATTGACAAAAATTTTGAATTTAGCTATCGCGAATTCGAAAAACTTGATTTCAATCTCGAATTATACGAAAATAATCTAACCAGTACTATTGCTTTTTATCTGTATGTAGCTTTGGGTGAAGATTTTAACAGTAGTAAAGAAAATGCCGGTAATGAATTTTTGAAAAAAGCGGAAATTATTCAAACAAGCGCTGAACAAAATGGTGTAAAAGGCTGGGATAGAGACAATAAAAACAATTCAAAAGGCGATTTAATCGTATTATTGTTAAATGAAGAAAACAAATTTTTTCAAAAAGCAATTTATACCTATCATCGTTGGGGATTAGATATGATGGCTGACAATCAGAAATTGGGCAAAAACAATATCATTACCGCCATCAACTACATCAATAAACTCAGTAACGAAAGCAAAGAGAGCAACTATCTTATCAAAATATTTTTTGATGCAAAATCAGATGAAATAGTTCAAATATTTTCGTCAGGTCCTCCTGTAAATCTAAACTTTGTAACTTCAAAACTACGCAGTTTGGCGCCCAATTATGACCATAAGTGGAACGAAATACAAAAAAAAGATAACCCTTACAAACCAAGCGTTCGCTCCCGAAAACCAATGGGTAAAGATGAAGAAGAAGAACGCAAAAAAGAAAGAAAGGAAAAAGAAAAACGATAATCAGACATTATTTATTAACTATAAGTCTAACAAAAACTGCATTGTGTCAACGCCGTCGGCATAATCCCATAACTGTGGCACTTGCGTTGTGCCAAAAGGCAAAGCCTCCTCTATATCGGCTGTACTTACTACGGCCTGAATTTTTTCGGCGTCTTGTTTGATAATAGCATTTACATCATCTAAACTATTGTAAAATTCGTAAAAAATAGTTCCAATTGGTGATGAATAATGTACATCTTGCTTCAACAAAACCAAGCCGTTGTCGAGCAAACTATTGCGTATTTGCGCATCGACAGACATTAAATACACAGCCTTATTGTAGTCATAATTGTTTGAGTATTTGGTGTAGTTTATCAAATCCTTATATTTTAACAATGCTTTGAACAATTGATTAA
Organism: uncultured Flavobacteriaceae bacterium; assembly: GCA_964604735.1. Classification (GTDB taxonomy): domain Bacteria; phylum Bacteroidota; class Bacteroidia; order Flavobacteriales; family Flavobacteriaceae; genus WGBX01. Next base: position 6,741 of record CAZSBI010000146.1, read on the forward strand.
AATCGTAGTCTTTAGGCACAAATATTTTTGAAACATTTCGGCAACCCAATCCAAAATACAACATTATATCATCGGCAAGCAATGACAAGTCTGTTTCGGTTTCGTTGCCTGTCAATACGGCAATAGAATTACGATTATGTCTGATAATATTCGGGTATTTTCCAAAGTAATAATCGAAATAACGCGCCGTATTATCACTTCCGGTAGCAATAACAGCATCAATATCTTTTAATGTACCATCGACAAACTCGATATATTCCTTAAATTTTGGTTCGACATAAGTCAAATATTTTGCCAGCATTGGCAAAAGCAGCTTATCATTTGACGATAATTTGGCTTTAATCTTATGCCCGGACATCAAAATAGTAATAAAATCGTGAAAACCTACCAAGGGAATATTGCCCGCCATAATAACACCGACCATTTTAATGTTTGTCTGTTCAGACATTGAATACATTTCAAACCACTTATTTATCTTATTTTCTTGAAGCGCATCTGCCCATGAAGCCAATGCAAAACGCACATTTGACTTTGTAAACCAAGCATTTTGCTCATAAGATCTGTCGATAATCTGATTCACAGCATCAAAAAATAAATCGTTATGAGGCACTTTATTGTCCCTTGCGCTACCATGTTTATTGAATTGTGCCAAAAATTTACCTAAACTTATTAAAGATTTTTTTCGTTCTTGTATTGTCATTTTTAAAAATGGTATTATATTTGTCAGCAAAATTAAACTATTAATACATAAAAATTTAAAAACTATGGCACTATTTATTAACGAAGATTGTATAAACTGTGGTGCATGTTTGGCAGAATGTCCAAATACCGCAATTTACGAACCGGGTGAAGACTGGAATATGGCAGACGGTACTTGTGTTGAAGACGATTCAGCTCAAGACACAATGTCTGACGAATTCTACTTCATCGTAGCAAACAAATGTACTGAATGTGTTGGTTTCTTTGATGAGCCTCAATGTGTGGCTGTATGTCCTGTTGACGCTATTGACAAAGATCCTAACAACGAAGAAAGCGCTGACGAATTACAAGCTAAGTACAAAAAAATTCACTGTGCTTAATCATCTCAGCTAAAAAAGATTATAAACACTCGTCCATTTGGCGAGTGTTTTTGTTTACAGTTCAAATATCTTATAAGTCTGATGAATATTCTCAACCAATTCTTTGGTTCGTTCGGCATGTGTATCCGAAATAAATATTTGTCCAAAAGCACTATCATTAACCATATTGACAATCTGCTTAACCCTGTGTTCGTCTAATTTATCAAAAATATCGTCAAATAACAATATAGGCATTTTGTTTGACTGTGTTTTCAAAAATTCAAATTCTGCCAAGCGTAAGGCAATCAAAAAAGATTTTTGTTGCCCTTGACTACCAAATTTTTTAATAGGTTTTTCATTTATTTCAAACAAAAAATCATCACGATGAATACCTTTTGAGGTGTGTTGCAAAATTCTATCTTTTTGTATATTTTCTTGTAGTAAGTCAATCAATGGTTTTACTTCCAATTCAGAAAAATAAGAGATATTAACCAATTCTTTTCCTTCTGACAAAACCTCATATCTTTGTTTGAGTAAACTTGAAAACTCATTGATAAAAGATTGTCTTTTTTGGTGAATAATCGTTCCAAACCTATGTAATTGTTCGTTATAAACATTTAGCGTATCCCTATCGAAACGATGGTTTGCCGAAAAATATTTAAGCAAACTATTGCGTTGCGCCAAGTTTTTTTGATAAGCAATCAATGCCGAAAAGTAAGCGCTGTCTGCCTGCGAAATAATCTTATCGACAAAACGCCTTCTGGTGTCACCACTCTCCGAAATTAAGTCTCTATCGTAAGGCGAAATCATTACTAGCGGAATCAGTCCGATATGATCAGACAGTCGAGTATATAATTTATTGTTTCGTTTTAATTGTTTTTTTTTGTCAATTTGATAGCTCAGCAAGATTGATTCATTCTTTTGCTTGATATCAAATAGCCCTTTTATACTAAAAGCCGATTCGTCGAAACGAATTATTTGTCTAATGTTATTGTTAAAATACGATTTTCCGAATGCCAAAAAGTATATAGCATCGAGCACATTTGTTTTTCCTACACCGTTATTTCCTACAAAACAATTGATTTTTTGATCGAATTGAAATGCGATATCCTCAAAATTCTTAAAATTATATAGTTGTAATTCTTGTAAAAACATATCTGCAAAATAAAGAATTAAAGTTAAACAAAGCTAAAAATTTATGCAAGTTTTTTTAAAATACTTATCTTTGCAGTAAAGAAAACAATTAGTTATGATAAGATTTTTCAAAATACTTTTAATTATATATGTCGTGTACTACATTTTTAAATACATCATGCGACTGGCAGCTCCGCATATTGCCAAAAAAATGATGGATAAGGCTGCCGAAAATTTCGAAAGTCAATTTAACAATCCCTATTATAAAGAGAAGCCGGTGACTAAGGAGGGCGAAACATATATTGAAAAACGTCCTAAGGATTCTAAACCAAATACAAAGAGAGACGAAGGCGAATATGTCGATTATGAAGAAATAGATTAAAAGATTTATTCTGTTAAAATATAAAGTCCGATGAAAATACTTTCATCGGACTTTTTTATTTATTATTCTATAATTTTATCTAATTTCCGGACAGCCGATTCGTTGAATTAATCTTCTACAATTAAAGTTGTATCCGAGTGTAATTTGGTGAAAACCACTATTTGAAAAAGGCGTGTCCATTAGTTGATGTGTATAGGTGTAGGCAAAAGTATATTTGTCAATTTTAACACCTAAAATAGGAGTGATATTATGGTAAGTATCATAGATTGATTCTTCTAAGTCTCTGCGATATGAAGCTCCGAAATAGATTGAATTGCCATAAGACAAATCAAAATAAAACTTCATATTACCATCTACTATAATCTGACCATTGTACTCTTTATACTGCACCATTACAGATGGTTCTAAGTGAAAAGTGCCTTGTCCGCCGGTATAATAGCCCATAGAACCAACATAATTTCTAACATTTGGCGACTCAAATCCGGTATATAAATTTCTACTCATCAATAACACATTTTTTAAGGTTGCGTTAAAGAAGAAATTTTCTACGTGGTATGACAATCCTACATCAAAGTTGTAATAAAAATCACTTTGTACAATTCCGGCTATAATCGGATCTACTCTTGCAGGGTCAAAAGATGTTTCATCCAGTTGATTTTGAAAGAAACTACCTGCAATTCCAAACGATAATTTGTTTATATCAACACCATTTCCAAAATCGATATGATGAGCATAAGCCAACTGGATACCTTTTTGTGAATGGAAACCGTTTCTGTCATTTAAGATTACTACACCAAAACCATTGGCGCCACTGTCACCAAAATAAGAATGCAAACTAAATGTTTGTAACATTGGATTGTCGGGAGTGTTAAACCATTGCATTCTTCCGGTTAATCGTGCTTTGGCACAAGTGCTTGCGCCCGCCATAGAAGGATGTAGTAAGAATAAATTATCTGATAAGTAATCGTGATATATTGGCACTCCCTCTTGTGCTAAACTTTGTTTAGGAAAAAGAAAAGTGATAAATATAAGTAGTCCAAGATATTTTTTCATTGTTGTGTGTTTTATCAAATCAATAAATCGTATGTTTTTCCAACATTTTTTTTAAAACGCATAAAAATACAAAAAATTATTTATTCTGTGCTTTTTTTTATTTAAAAAATGAATCAACGAACTCAATTTTATCAAATTCTTGCAAATCTGTTACTTTTTCTCCGACTCCGATATATTTTACGGGTATTTGAAATTGGTCAGAAATGCCTATAACGACACCTCCTTTGGCAGTGCCGTCCAGTTTTGTAACTGCTAATGCGTTTACTTCGGTTGCTTTGGTAAATTGTTTGGCTTGTTCAAAGGCATTTTGTCCTGTTGATCCGTCTAAAACCAATAATATTTCGTGGGGTGCGTCGGGTATGATTTTTTGCATTACATTTTTAATTTTTGACAATTCGTTCATCAAATTTATTTTGTTATGCAATCGACCGGCGGTATCGATTAATATTACATCAATATCTTTTGTCTTAGCAGATTGTAAAGTATCAAAAACAACAGATGCCGGATCGCTTCCCATTTTTTGTTTTACAATTGGGATATCAACTCTGTCTGCCCATATTTGCAACTGGTCCACAGCAGCTGCTCTAAACGTATCGGCTGCGCCTAACATTACGTTTTTGCCTTCGTTTTTAAACTTATTTGCCAATTTGCCAATCGTTGTTGTCTTACCTACTCCATTTACGCCTACTACCATAATAACGTAGGGTTTGGTGTTTTCTATTGTAAATTCTTCTTGTTTAGAATTAGCTTCGTTTTCGGACAGCAAACCGGCTATTTCTTCTCTTAAAATTTTATTTAACTCACTTGTGCCCACATACTTATCTTTGGCTACGCGCGCTTCTATTCTTTCAATGATTTTAAGTGTCGTATCTACACCCACGTCAGAAGTAATAAGTACTTCTTCTAAATCGTCAAGTACATCATCATCGACTTTTGATTTGCCTGCAACGGCTTTTGATAACTTTGAAAAGAAACTGTTTTTCGATTTTTCGAGTCCTTTATCCAGTGTCTCTTTTTCTTTTTTTGAAAATAATTTTTTAAACATATTACTTTGATATTATTAAGAACGAAAATACTATATTATTAACATATAAGCAAATCATATTTTTAATGACCAAAATGCAAAAAATCCGCCCTGTTTGGAGCGGATTATAAATTTCGTTTCTTACAATTCTTATTTTTTGAAGTAATCCTTAGCTAAGTCAGCATTAAGAATTCTTTCTTCAAAAACGTAAGCGCCTGTTTTTGGCGACTTCTTCATTTTAATTACTTTGGTAAACTTTTTTGAACCTGTTTGTAAGGTTGCTACTGTTTTCTTTGCCATATCTTAACTATTTAATTTCCTTATGCAGTGTATATTTACGCATAATAGGATTGTATTTTTTTAATTCTAATCTACTTGGGGTATTCTTTCTGTTTTTGGTAGTAATATACCTTGAAGTACCCGGAAGCCCACTATCTTTGTGTTCTGTACACTCTAAGATTACTTGAATTCTGTTACCTTTTACTTTCTTTGCCATTTTCTTCTAATTTATACGTTTCTTGTTAGATAGCCTTTTGCTTTTGCTTCTTTTATTGCAGCGGCAATTCCTTTTTTATCAATAATTTTCAATCCGGCTTTGGTTACTTTTAGGGTTACCCATCTATCTTCTTCCGGAATGTAAAATTTCTTCTTGAAAATATTGATATCAAATCTTCTTCTGGTTTTGTTGTGTGCGTGAGAAACATTGTTACCCATCATCACTTTTTTTCCTGTTATTTCACAAACTCTCGACATCTTGCTATATTTTTTGCTTATTCAAAATTGAGTGCAAATTTATGAATATTTTTTTATTTGACAAACTTTTCTGTGATTATTTTCAATCTTTATCAACAATTTTTCTTTTATAGCATTTTATAGCCTAAATTTAGCCCTACACCTCCATAAGTTGCCATATTATAATTGAGTTGTAAGAAGAATCTGCTCCAATCTGCACGAAAACCTACTTCGTATTTTGTTCTTGAAAAGCTATCTGACATATCTATAGGATCTTTAATATCTTGTGCTACAACAGCGCCTGTTCCGGTTGGGTCTTTACCATAAATAGGATAATTACCATTTACCATTATTCTTGAAGTACCCATATTCATTCCTCCTCCGGCAAAAATAGTGTATTTTTTAGCAATGGTATAATCAATGTATGCGCCTACATTGATGCTGGTATAAAAAATATTAAGTTCTTGCGTATCATAAGGACCGGGGTGTGAGCCATTTAGGGTAACCGGCACCGTAACTGCATCGGGCTTTACATCAAGTGGCGCATTGCCATACATAGCAGATGCAGAACCTTGTAAACTTAAACCATAAGGTTTTTCTCTAAGTCCTTTTACAAACATTGACACATCTTGTTGTATTGAAAAACCTAACATACCAATACTTAAATCAGAAGTCGGCACAGGCACATAAGGAATAAAATTTACGGATAAATTAGTGTATTTCAAACGTAAACTTGCTCCTAAAAACGGTAGGGGGAGCGCTTCTTTTCCGCCTCCTTTCGGAGTTTCAAATTCAAATAATCTTCTGCCAAAAATATCAGAGTCTTTGGATACCATCGTAATGGTTTTTATGGAATCTCCAAAAACCGATTGTGCAATGGTTTTGTTGGGGTCTTTTGCTTCGATATGTTGCAAATTTAATGTTGAAACATCATAAGTAAAATCTTCGTCGGGGACCGAAACATAAGCCAATTTTACTGACAACAACAATCTGTGTTTTGCCTCCTTTTTTATTTTAGTGTAAGTTACGTCTGAAAGACCGAAAACTATGGCTTTGTTAATGGGCGTAATATATGCCCCTAACAATTTTTCGCCATCGTCAATGCCTCCCTGAATTAATGAACCCGAATCAACTAATTGTTGAGCAAATCCGCTTATTGAAATAATAGTGACTAATAGAACAATGAATTTTTTCATAATCTGTTTTTTTATTTGTTTAATTCTGCAAAATTATTAGTTAATATTATAATGTCTGTAACAAAAGTAACTTATTACAAGTAAACGTTTAAACCTAAATTAAGCGTATTTATAGATGTGTCATAGAACTTGTAATTTACAGCACCAAAGCTAATACTAAAATTCTTAATATGGTATTTTGCCAAAAACATATTTTTTCTGACATAAAAATTATCAAAATATCCATATTGCCATTGTGCCGAAACACTAATTGGTTTTTTGACAAACCACTCTCCTCCAAAGTCTAATGAAAATGCACTTTGTTCAATTTTATTTCCCAAATGCATTACACCCAAACCATACCAAATATCAAGTTTTGGTGTGCGTATTCTGTGATAATGAAACATTGCATCATAAATTGACATCGCACTCTCTGCTTCTGAAATTAAAGAAAAACCACCTGCAAAATCGACTCTGTCTAAAAATTTCATTTTGGCTTCAAAATAGTTTCCGTGCAACTTATTATTTTCTGCAAACATATTGCCTGATAAGACTAACTTAAACGGCACATAATCCTTTCGATTTTCGTAAGTATAATTTCCTGAATGGTTGTCAAAATACGGATATTGTGTAAAATGTGCATCGTGCATAGGCAAGTCTTTTTCCCAAAATGTTTCGAAAAGAATTCCGTAAGTAATTGAAACGCCGATTTCAAAAAACAAGGCAGCAAAAATATTATCGTCACTATAAGAATTGTCATAAGTAGCACTGTTACTTACATTTTGTTTATCGGGAACCAAGGTTAGACCTTTTTGTCGTTGCAATTCTTTTTTTATCTCATCAAGTTTATTTTGAGAAAATGCTGAAAAACTTAGCATTACCATAACATATAGTAGTATTTTTTTCATTGTCAAAATATTATGATTAATGAGTATCAAAAATTACACCAACAATGCTATTGTTTTAGCAATCGATGGGCTATTTTAGCTTTTTTGTCCTTGTGTTTAAAACGCCTATGTGTCCAAAGATAATACTCCGGTTGCTTGCGTATTTGTTTTTCTATTTTATCAATCAGAATATCAGTTAATTGATAATCGTCAAAATCATTTGGATTAGAAGTAATCAATTCAAAATCAACTTCATAATAACCACGTTTTACTTTGCTAATATCAATAAAAACATAAGCATTGTTGTATTTTTTTGCCAATTCTTCCGGACCGACAAATACCGGAACTCCGTGTCCTAAAAATGTTCGCCAATACTTTGTTCTATGCAATTGCGGCGATTGATCAGCCAGCAAACCCAAAACATATTGTTCGTTGTTTTGTTTAAACTTTTCGAGCGTTTTTCGTAGTTTCTTGGTTTCAATCAGTTTACCTCCAAAACGCCCCCTGTTTTTAAGCATCATTTTTTCAAAATACGGGTTGTTAATTTTTAGATATGTCGCAACGGGCGGTGCATCTGTGAGCATTGCCAACGAAAAAACCCATTCCCAATTGGCATAATGTCCACCAACTACAATTACATTTTGGTTTTTTGCCAAGATATCGTTCAAAACTTCAACATTATTAAACACAAAATGTTTTTGTATTTGCTTATTAGACATATTAAAAGCCTTTATCATTTCGACAAACAAATCTGCAAAATGTTTATAAAACTTCTTTTCTATAAGTTTTCTTACTTCATCAGATTTGTCCGGAAAAGCCAATTTCAAATTTTGTGAAACAACTTCTCTGCGATAAGCGACTAGTTTATACATTATAATATATATAAAATCGGAAACCGCATATAAAGCTCCAAATGGCATATATGACACAAGTTTAATCAACGGATAAAGTAAAAAATAGCTTATTCTTTGCACTTCGTAAAAAAATTGTATTTTTGGTCTTCAAATGTAAAACAAGTTTTTAGAGTAAAAAAATTTATGCCTCAAATTAATCACATACAATTTAATGACACCACAATCTACTTGTGGCAAATCACGGAAACAGAGGCTGAATTGCTCAAAATTCTTGATGAAGATATGCCCGAATATATCAAAAAATATAAAAGCGAATTGCACCGCAAACAATTATTGGCACGAAGTATTCTTCAAAAAAGACTAGACTTAAACGATGTTTTATACAAAAACGAACAAGGAAAACCTTTCTTAAAAAACGGAAAATTTATCTCTATTTCTCACGCCGGTCATTATGTTGGTATAGCCATCAGCAAACAAGCTATTGGTATTGATATTGAAAAGTTTTCGGACAAATTAACGCGTGTTATCAGTAAATTTTTAAACAAAAATGAAAAAAAGATAACCAATCAGCTAGATAAACAGCAATTACTACAAATCTGGACAGCCAAAGAGAGTATTTACAAACTAACGGGCATTCCGGGCTTACGTTTTAGAGAGGACATCGAAATTACCGAACTCAATCAAGAATTTGGAAAAGCCGTTGTGCAAAATGACACAAATATTTCATTATTTTTTGAAGCATTAAGTAATGATGTATTGATTTGTATGGCGATAAAAATTCATTAATCTTACATCTTTTTTATGTATCTTTGGTATAAAATAAGTCATTATGATAAATTTAATCACTCCCGCAGATGTCTCCAAAGCTATAAAACTGGATAAAACCGGCAAATTTGGAACGACTATTGGCTGGATACTAATGCGTATTTTAAAACTGAACAAGATTAACAGTTTTTATGCCGACATCAAACATTTGGAAGGTTTAGATTTTATCAATGCTATTTTTGACAAACTAAATATCGATTTTGATATACCCGAAGAAGATCTAAAACGCATACCCAAAAATGCCGAATTTATCACCGTTTCTAATCACCCGCTTGGCGCAATTGACGGTGTATTGCTACTAAAACTAATTTTAGAACAACGCAATGATTACAAAGTACTTGCCTCTTACTTGCTCGAAAGGGTCGCACCGCTACAATCATATTTGATTTCTGTTAACGATGACAAAAAGAAAAACATTTCGAGTATTGCAGGTCTAAAAAATGCTTTACAACATTTGCAAGACGGACATCCATTGGGCATTTTTCCTGCCGGAGAAGTATCAACATACAAAGATGACAGACTAGTTGTAGATAAAACTTGGGACGAAACAGCACTCAAACTGATTTACAATGCCAAAGTGCCCATCATTCCTATTTATTTTCACGCTAAAAACAGTCGCTTTTTTTATTTTTTGTCTAAGATTCATCCTATTTTTAAAACAGCAAAATTACCTTCGGAAGTCATTTCAAAAAGAAAAAGAACCATTAAAGTACGCGTTGGCAAACCCATTACGCCAAAAATGCAGAAAGACTTTGCAGATTATTATATGCTAGGCGAATTTATTCGAAAAAAAACATACATTTTGGCCAAAACCTTTGAAAAGAAAAAATTAATCAAGATTGTCAAAAAAAATAAATCTAAACAGAAAGATATCATTCTGCCGGTGTCTATTGAAAAACTTAAAAAAGATATTCAAGTAATTATGCAAAACGGCGACAAAATGTTTGAAAAAAACGAGTATATCGGATTCTTGTCCGATGCCAAAAACATTCCGAATTTACTAAGAGAAATTGGCAGACTGCGCGAAGAAACTTTTAGAGCAATTGGCGAAGGAACAGGTAAAGAAATTGACCTTGACCGCTACGACAAATTCTACAAACACTTAATTCTGTGGGACAAAGACCAAAAAAAAATTGCCGGCGCTTACCGTATGGGCTTAGGTCGCGATATTTTTGAACATCACGGAATCAAAGGCTTTTATTTACACGAATTGTTCGACTACGACCCCGAATTGTACGATATGATGAGCAAAACCATAGAAATGGGACGTGCCTTTGTATCGCCTGAATATCAACTCAAACCCTTCCCGTTATTCTTACTTTGGCGTGGCATTGTGCACACAACCTTGCGCCATCCCGACCACGAGTATTTGATGGGACCGGTAAGCATTAGCGACAAATTTTCAAACTTTTCCAAATCATTGATTATTGAGTTTATGAAATCTTACTATTTTGACGCCTACACAGCACAATACGTTAAACCCAAAAAACCTTTCAAAGTAAAATTAAATGATAAAGACAAGGAATTTATATTTGCCTCAGCTGATGAAAATTTGAACAAGTTTGACAAACTCATTGACGAGTTAGAACCAAACAATCTGAAAGTGCCTGTACTGCTCAAAAAATACATCAAGCAAAATGCAAAGATTGTTGCCTTTAATGTTGACCCCGACTTTAACGATGCTTTGGACGGATTGATGTACATAAAAATATCTAACCTCCCCGAAGATACCGTAAAACCCGTTTTAGAAGAGTTCGAAAAACAATTTAATGACGAAGCATAAATTCACCCAATTATATGTCATTTTTTTCGTTTATATTTGACCGAAGTTACTTTTTACACGAAAAACATTAGTAAATGAAGCAAAATAGGCTACTCAGCATACTTTTTATCAGTATATTTTTGAGCACATCTGCGCAAGACGGTCGTTGGATTGATCATTTTTCTTATCTCGATGTGCATCATATTCAAATAAATGACCAAACT
>CAZSBI010000147.1:0-13180 GCA_964604735.1 uncultured Flavobacteriaceae bacterium
AGTAAGTTCCCATATATAATGCTTCTTTTCCTTTTGGAGAAATTTTTGCGATATAATCAGAAAATTTAGGGTTAGAAGTCATTTCGCCAATAGCAAAGATGAAAATACCAAAGACAGTGTAAAATACATTGTTTGTATAGAACGATAGAGCAATACCTATAATGGCAATAACAATACCGGACATCATTGCATTAATGGCTTTCCATTTTAGAATGATTGTTGAAATAATCATTTGAAATACAACAATAAAGAATGCGTCAAGGTTTACAATCATTTCAGGATTGATACCACCTTCTTTATTTTTAAAGAAATTGGCAAACCATGATGGTAAATTTTCGTCCATAAATACGCCAATTGGTTTTGTATTTACCCAATCTTCGATAAAAGTAGGTAGTGTATAGAATAATTGGTTAAACATTAACCAAAAGCCTATCATTATAAGAAGTAGCAATGATAATTTCATATCAGAAAGTGCTTCGCCAATATTTTTTAATGAACGACTTATAGTTTCGCTTAAACTCTCTTTACTTTCTTCTCTATCAGGCTCTTTAAATGTGAATAAGACGAGTAACATATTTACGGTAATAGAAGAAACTGCCATTAAGAATACTATTTTCCAACCATATTCATCTCTTAATTTAGCAGAGAATAACGGTCCAAAGAAACCACCGATGTTTACCATCATATAAAACACACCAAAACCAAATGATGAGTTTCGAGCATCAGTAGATTTTGTTACAATTGCAGAAGCAACAGGTTTAAACATAGCGGCACCAACTGCTGTCCACAAAAACGCAAAGAACATGCCCCAATATGAAGCAACTTCACCCATAAAATAGTAACCGGTACCTAATAATATATATGCTATGATTAATGATTTTTTATAACCAATTTTGTCAGCAATGGCGCCTGTAATAATTGGCAACAGGTATAAAATACCTGTAATGTAAGACATGATTTCACCTTTTTCGATATGTGAAAATCCTAAGCCGCCTTTATCGGTTGAACCTGTTAAGTACAAAGCAAACACAGCAAATAATCCATACCATGCCCAACGTTCAAAAAGTTCCATAGCACTTGCTACCCAAAATGGTTTTGGAAATGATTTCATCAATCCGATAAACCCTAAATCTTTATTTTCTTCTTTCATAATTTTTTATTTATTCAATTTTATTGTTGTTAATGAATACCTTTCATTGCTTTGTTAAGTAGCGGTGATAATAATAATATTAATCCACCTGTAATAATCATTACCCACATAATAAAAGGGTAGAGAGGTATTTGTGTTTCAAAAGATGCTTCTAATTTATGTAAGATACTTTCAAGCATACCTGCCATATAATTACCTGCCGCAAAACTTGCCATCCATAATCCCATTACAACAGAAACTAATTTTGTTGGAGCTAGTTTTGTTATCATTGAAAGACCAATTGGCGACAACATAAGTTCACCTAATGTTAAAAGTACATAAACAGTGACTAACCACCAAGATGAAACTTTAACACCCGTATCAGCTATATGCTGTGCTTGTGTCATAACAAAGAAAGCTAATGCTCCTAGAAATAAACCTAATGCAAATTTTATTGGAGTTCTAGGGTTAAACTTAATTTTATCTAATTTTAACCACATAATAGAAAATAGAGGAGCAAAAATCAATATAGAGAATGAGTTAACATTTTGGAACCATGTTGCAGGTATTTCAGGTCCTCCTGATGCATATTTGACGATTGCAAACAATCCAAAAAGAATTGCTGCGTAACCAGCAATTTTACCTATTTTTTTACTTAATTTTAATTTATTATTATCATCTGAATAAATATTCATATAAATTGAATAAACCCAAGCAAGAATAGCAATACCTGCTAGATATGCCCATACTTTAATGCTAATATTTCCAAAGAAATCGGGTAATTGAAAACCGCTAAGTTTTCTATCAGTATTATCTCTTGCGAAAAGACTAAAAGTACCCCCCGCTTGTTCAAATCCTGCCCAGAAAACTATATTGAATATTGCTAAAATAATAATTACAGACATTCTACTCCATTCTTGTGAACCATTAGTGCCTTTAAAAATAATATAAAATAAACTGATAAAAATAATTCCAAGTCCTCCGTAACTAATTACTTTTGTGACACTGTCAGGAAGTAGTCGCCAGATAAAAATAAATATAAATGTAATAATTACTATTGCTATTGCATATTTAATTATATCGCGCCAGTCTTTACCATCAAGGATTCTTTTATCTTTTGATGTATTTGGTGGCAAGCCTTCATGTTGCAGTGTATTTTCTTTCCAATTAAGCCAAAGAATACTGATTATCATACCAATGCCGGCAGCCATAAAACCATATCCCCAATTTACATCTTCTCCTAATCCGCCAGCTATAAAAGTGCCTAGAATGGCTCCCAGATTAATACCTAAATAAAAGATATTAAATGCAGCATCTTTCATTGGGTCGTTATCATCATAATAATTTCCGACAATTGTTGAAATGTTTGGTTTAAAGAAACCATTACCCATAATTAACACTCCTAAACCAAAATTAAAGATAAATAAACGGGTTGCAGGATCAATTGAATGAGCCATTAAAGCACTTGTAGCTAATAAAAATTGTCCTAGTGCCATTACAATACCACCTATATATACTGTTTTTCGTTGACCTAAAAATTTATCAGAAACCCATCCTCCAAGTATTGGTGTTAAATATACTAAACCGGTAAATAAAGCATAGACTTCTAATGCAGACTCTCTGTCTAATCCAAAACCATCATTTACTAATTTTGCTGTCAAGTATAAGGTAAGTAAAGCTCGCATGCCGTAATATCCAAACCTTTCCCACATTTCAGTTCCAAATAGCGTATAGAGAGCTCTTGGGTGTGTTTTTTTAAATTGTTGTTCCATAGTTTTTATTATTTATTTTGTTTTTTATTTTTTCTAATTGTTGTGTATCCAATATTTTGAGCTATTTGTTTTTATTTTACTTGTAATTAAATTGTCATAAGATAAAACGCGCCAATATAATATATTTTGTTCATTTTTTTTAACATAAATAGCATCTTTGTATGCTTGGTCAAATGATTTATTGATTGAAAATCGTGTAATCAGTTCTAATTCAATGTCTTGTGTAAATTTAATTGAAATATTTTGCATACTTCTTAAATTTCTTTTGGAAAATCATGTGCCAATTATTCATTATTTTTTTTCTACAATAAAATTATTCGTTTTTCTTTCTTTTCTTTCAAAATTATACAATTTGGCATATGCTCTTGATATTCTTAAAAATGCATAAAAACGTTCTGTGGGCGATAGGGCTAAAAATGCTTCTAATCGTCGTTGATTGCTTTGTTCTTTGGTTTCAAATATCAATTTCATATTGCTTATAAATTGTTTTCAATATATCGTAACATCGTTTTAAACAAGTGGTTACGTGTTTTTTTGCCATAAATTCCGTGATTTTTGTCTGTATAAATCATTTGGTCAAAGGCTTGGTCGTTTTCTTGTAATTTTAGTGCCAATCGCATACTGTTTTGTACGTGTACATTGTCATCGCCGGAACCGTGAATCAATAAAAATTTTCCTTTCAATCCGTCTGTATATGATAGGGGAGAATTGTTATCGTAGCCCTCCGGATTTTCTTGCGGTGTTTGCATAAATCGTTCGGTATAAACGCTGTCATAAAAACGCCAATTGGTTACCGGCGCTACGGCTATTGCCATGCTAAATGTATCGCCGTGACGGAGTATGGCATTGCTAGACATATAGCCGCCAAATGACCACCCCCAAATACCAATACGTTTGGCATCGACAAATTTGGCTTCGCCAATACGTTTTGCAACTGTAGTAATGTCTTCTAATTCGAGTTTACCCAGTTGTTTATAAGTTGATTTTTTAAACTTTGCACCCTTTCCTCCGGTGCCTCGCGGATCGACAGAAATAACAATATATCCTTTTTGCGCTAACAAATAGTGAAAATAATCGTTGCTAGAATACCAAGCATTACGAACTGTTTGTACATTTGGCCCGCTATATTGATAAATTAATACCGGCATCTGCTTGGTTTTATCTTTTGTCTTAGGCATAATAATATAACCGTTGAGCAGTGTGCCGTCAGCTGCTTTATAATGTGTAAATACTTTTTTGGGAAGTTTGTAGTTTTTCAGTTTTTCTACAAGTGCTTTATTGTCAATGATAGTACTTAGCACTTTACCTGTTTCTGCCAGATTTACCGTAAAAGTATAGGGCGTTTTGATGTTTGAAAATGTATTGATAAAATACTTGTGATTAGCACTAAATTCAGCAGAGGAGGTGCCATATCTTTCGGACAACAATTTTTTGTTTTTGCCGTTGAGTTTAATACTATAAATGGCTCTGTTGATTGATCCTGTTTCGGTTGATTGATAATACAAACGGTCCAATATTTCGTCGTAGCCATAAAAATCAGTTACTTCCCAGTTGCCCTTGGTAATTTGGTTGATTAATTTGCCGTCCTCGTCATATAAATACAAGTGATTCCAACCGTCTTGTTCGCTTGACCAAATAATTCTGCCATCTTGTAAAAATGTAAGATTGTCAGTAGCTTCTATATCGATATAAGTATCTGATTTTCTTGTGATTATTACGTTATCTTTTTGATCAACCGTATTGTATTTATGCAATTTTAATACGTTTTGATGTCTGTTTAAGGTAATTGCCGTAAGACAATCGGCTTTTGCCCATTTTATACGAGGAATGTATTCATATTCACCTAAATCTATTTCTGTTGTTTCTTGGGTCGATATATTATATATATATAAAGCAACTTTTGAGTTTTTTTCGCCGGCTTTCGGGTATTTGAATGTTTCTACTTTTGGATATAAATTTTCGCCGTAACGCATCATCGAAAACTCAGGGACTTCACTTTCGTCAAATTTGACATAAGCGAGTTGTGTGCCGTCTTGATTCCATTCGTAGGCTCTCGAATAGCCAAATTCTTCTTCGTAAACCCAGTCGGGAATACCGTTTATGATTTCGTTTTTTTTGCCGTCTGAGGTTATTTGAATAGTCTCATTAGATGTTAAATCTCTGATATACAAATTATTATCTTTTACAAAAGCTATTTTTTCATTATTCGGACTAAAACTAGGTTCTTGAATGTTTTCATCATCAATTTTGACAATATCTTTACTGTCGCGATCATAAACGTAGTAAATTCCTTTTTGCGAATGTCTGTAAATAGGAATCATTTTGCTGCCCAATAATATTTTATTTTCATCGGCAGAAAATTGGTAATTAAAATATCCCAGTTCGGGAAATTGTTGGGTTGAAAAGGCTTTTTTTACTTTTTTCTGCGTTTTGTAGTCATATATGACAATGTCATAAGTTCCTTTGACACGATCAATATCAATTTTTGAATATTTGTCAGATTTAGGCATAGCCGTTATGCCATACAAATATTTTGGTCTAAAAGTGCCGTTCCAAATATCATCAATTGTGATTAAATTTTGGGCTACACCCGAAAAACTCACCAAAAGCAGTAATAGTAAAAATTTCTTCATAAAAAAATGCTTTTAAAAGGTTTTGATTTGCCAAAGTAGTATTTTTTTTCGAAATAAATATGATTTTGCCCTACGATTTATGCAGAATCAAGGATATTAAATATATTTTTGTCAACTATTGTTATATTGATAATTTATTATGAAATGATTTTGTATTTTTTTATATTCATATTAGAAAAATCAAGGTAAGCTGACAATTTTTAAAGTGTCTAATTGCAAACGTTGTTTTATCCATTTTTCAAATTTTTTCACTTCTTTTTTTCTGATATATCGAGCTGTATTTTTATGCCATTTAATGATAAATCCGGGAATGGTATCTGTTTGTTTAAAGTTGGTTTCCAGCATATTTGCATAACTTAACTGCTCAATATTGTTAAAAATACTTTGTGCTTCCAAAGCAATTTTTTCAAACGGAATTTGATGCGCTTCTTTTTGCTTTTTCAACTTTATTAATTCATTGGTCAGCATTTCAATTTTGGCATCTTTATTCTTAATAGTCTCCTTGTTTTCTTTAAATAATTTATCTAAAATTTGTTCTTTGAGTTTTTCTGATAAATTTTTTTCAATTTCGTGTGATTTGTCGGCAGATTGATATACTTGTAAACCGGCATCAGCAAACTGTTCACGACTGTGTAAATCGGCATTCCATTCTTCAATTTTATTCTTTGGAACGACTTCGCCAATCAAATAGACATTGATTTTTTTATTTTCGGCATCGATACTTGTTTTGATAATTTGCGCTCCTTCGTATTTGATATTATCTGCAACAAATCCGGTAGCCGAACGTTTAAAAATTTCTTCATTATACATTTTTATGAAGGACATTATGCTGGGAATCATCACCAAAATGGCTAAAATATAAATTATGCGGCTGATATTCCGGCGTTTACTTGAATTAATATATCTGGCAACAGGAAAGTGTAAATATTTGATAACCAAGAATGTAGCAAGTGCTATAAAAAATGAATTGATAAACAGTAGGTAAATAGCGCCGGTAAAAAAGTGCATATTGCCGGTTGCCAGTCCAAAGCCGGCGGTACATAAGGGCGGCATTAATGCGGTAGCTATTGCTACACCGCTAATGACATTAAAAAAACCTTTTTTGGTCAAAGCTACAATGCCTGCAAGCCCGCCAAAAAATGCAATAATTACATCAAAAAATGTAGGACTCGTTCTTGCCAAAAGCTCACTTGACTCGTAAGCCAAAGGCGAAAGTTTAAAATACAAAAATGAAGTAAGCAAACTAAGTGTTACCATTACGGCAAAATTGATTGCCGATTTTTTAAAAGTATCAATATCGTTGGTGCCAATAGCAAAACCGGCGCCCATGATAGGACCCATTAAGGGAGAAATAAGCATAGCGCCGATAACAACAGGCGTAGAGTTGGCATTTAATCCGACTGAGGCTACCATTATCGAAAAAATAAGCAACCATGCAGTATGTCCTCTAAACGGAATATTGCCAAGAATGGTTTCACGCGTAAAATCCTTATCGGCATACTTTCTAATATTAAACAATTCCTTAATAAACTTAGTAGCGTCAGCCCAAAATTCAGAAAATTCCTTTTTTACTTTTTTTTGGTGTTCGTCAATACGGCTATCTTGTTCTTCTCTTATTTTTTTTTGTTCATCCATACATTATATATATATGTCAAAAATAGTGATTTTTTTGGATTGATAAAATACAGATTTAATTTTATATACAAGTCATAAAAAAAGATGATAAAAGTTGACTATTATCGTTTGAAGTATTGTATTTTTGTTTGAAAATATAAAACAAATAAAATGAAGATATTGGTATTAAATTCAGGTAGTTCATCATTGAAATTTCAATTGTTTGATATGCCTTCCGGTACTGTAATTATTAAAGGTTTGGCTGAAAGAATAGGAGAGGATACAGGTCTGTTTCGCATAGGCGATTACAAGATAGAAAAAGCATTGCCGACTCATAAAGAAGCGCTCGAATTGCTGACGGATTATTTGTTGAATCCTACAAACAAAATTTTAGAAAATAAAGATGAAATTGTGGCAATAGGACACAGAGTGGTGCATGGTGGCAATACATTTGTACAACCTACCTTGATTAATAATGAAGTAAAAGATAAAATTAAAGAACTTTTTTCGTTGGCGCCATTACATAATCCTGCCAATTTAATTGGTATTGAAACAGCCGAAGATATTTTTCCGAATGCACAACAAATTGGCATTTTTGACACAGCTTTTCATCAATCCATTCCGATTGAAAATCATAAATATGCCATTCCGAATGAGTTTTATGAAAAAGATATTCGTAAATATGGTTTTCACGGTATCAGCCATCAATATATTGCAAAAACTGTTGCCGAATTAGCAGGCAAAAAAGCCCAAAAGATTATTAGTTTGCATTTAGGAAATGGCGCAAGCGCTACTGCAATTGTTGACGGACAAAGTTTTGATACCACAATGGGTTTTGGACCGATGAATGGTTTAATTATGGGCACGCGTAGTGGTGATTTAGATCAGTCGGTTGTGTTTTTTATGATGGATAAAATGGCTTATTCATCTGCCGAAGTGCAAACTATTCTCAATAAAAAAAGCGGTATGACAGCGCTTGCGGGCAGTAATGACCTACGCGACATTGAAGCGCGCGCCGAAAAAGGCAATACAGATGCACAACAAGCTTTGAAAATGTATGCCAATGCTATTAAAAAATATATTGGGCAGTTTACAGCACAAATGAATGGGCTCGACAGTTTGGTATTTACAGCCGGAATTGGCGAAAATTCTGATGTAGTTCGTCAGTTGGTTTGTGAAAATTTATCGTTTTTAGGCATTGAAATAGATTTGAATAAAAACCGAAATCCACAAAAATTCGGTGGAGATATTTCAAGCCGAAACAGCAAAGTCAGCATATTGGTTATTCCTACAAACGAAGAGCAAGAGATTGCTAATCAGTCATTTAGTTTAATTAGTGAACATGTATAGCTACAAAAATAGATTCTTTCTAAAAAAATATGCCTGCTGACAAATTTTTACTATTTTTGACAAAACAAAAAATAGCAATATGGCTGTAAGTTTAAAAGGAGATATCAATTTAAAGACGGCGCCTTCGATTATGCAAAAGGCGTTAAAAATTAATTTAAATCAGAATATCTATGGGTCATTTTCTGAGATTGGTGCAGGGCAAGAAACAGCACGAAATTTTTTCAGAGCAGGTGCTTCATCAGGAACAATTGCCAAAGCAATGTCAGCCTATTCGAAGGAATTTAGTGATGCCATTTACGGTAGAGAAGATGACGGACGTTATGTGACAAAAGCACGTTTAAAAAGAATGCTTTTACATGAAACCAATTTGTTAGAAAACCGTTTAGACCCTAATGAATTTCCGGACAGGTTTTATTTTTCGTATGCTAATACGGTCGCTACAATTGATTTTGCCAAGAAAAATAAAGGTCATGGTTGGATAGGTATTCGCTTCCAACTCAATCCGTTAGAAGATTATAATGAAATAATACTTCATGTTCGTTTTCATGAAAATGACGTCAAACATCAACAAATAACTTTGGGCAAAATGGGCGTAAATCTAATTTATGGCGCACTATATCACCACGATAATCCGAAGGAATTACTAGTGTCTTTGTATGATCATATTGACAAGGATAAAATTGAGATTGATATGGTTAATTTTTCAGGACCTCGCTTTGCATTTGTCGATAACAGATTGATGAGTTTATTGTTAGTCAAGAATGGATTTACCGATGCCGTAATGTTTGGACCCGACGGATATAACTTATTGCCGGCAGACGAATTATACAAGAAAAATATTTTGGCTTTACGTGGCAGCTTCCGCCCGGTAACCAAGTTAGCAATGGATATGTTTGACAAAGGTTTAAAAGCATTTAAGAAAGAAAATGATGTCGATGCCAATAATATTGACTCAATTTTTGAAATGACATTAGATAATTTGACGCAAGAAGGAAGCATTAACGAAAAAGATTTTTTAGATAGAGTAAATTTGTTAAGCTCTCTAAATCAGATGGTTATGATAACTAATTTTAGAGAGTATTACCGATTGGTTGAATATTTTGCGCGATTTACCAGAGATAAGAAGATGGGATTAATCATTGGAACAAATCACTTGATTAAACTTTTTGACGAAAGCTATTATACCGGTATGAGCGGTGGAATATTAGAAGCGATGGGAAAAATATTTAATCGTAATCTAAAATTATATATTTATCCGTTTAAAGAAAAAGATGACTCAAAAGTGATTTGTAGTAAAAATGTAAGTTTTGACAAAAAACGTCAAGATTTGTTTGACTATTTTAAAAATGATAATCGCTTTGTCGATTTAACCGATTTCGATTCAGAATTAATAGAAACTTATACCAGAGAAATAATGGAACAAATTCAGAAAGGAGAAAATGGTTGGGAAGAAAAACTGCCCGAAGGAATTTCGGAAGAAATAAAGAAGAACAGACTTTTTGGATATAATAAAGTAAATGCCTGAGAATGACACAGACGAAAATAATTTTACCAAAATTTGATAGAGGCTACCATTTGATAACTGACCTTATTTATGATGAAATAGGAGAGAAGCTGCCGGAAGTGGGTTTGTTACATCTATTTATTCAACATACTTCTGCAAGTATTATGATTAATGAGAATTTTGAAGATAGCGTCAGAGTAGATTTAGAGTCTGCCTTTAATGATATTGTCAAAGAAGATATGCCATACTATACACATACTACGGAAGGCAGTGACGATATGCCTGCACATATTAAATCTGCTATGATTGGTACTGATATTACAATTCCTATTACAAATGGAAGATTAAATTTAGGACAATGGCAAGGTGTTTACATTTGTGAATTTAGAAATGATGCAGGAAGACGCAAGCTAATAGCGACTATTATAAGTTAACGTTGCTTTAAAATCTTAAAAGTATCATCATCGTAAACAAGAAGCACCGAATTGATTTCGTTTTTTTGCGTCAAGGGATTGCTTGCCGTAGAAGCATTAGAATTGTTTGCAATCTCGGGCACTTGCATTTTCTCGTCTGATGGATGCTTTACAGCTTGTAGATTATTATCAATATTTGCAGTGTTTTCGATAGCGCTCTGCTTGGCGATGGGATTGTCTATATACTTTTCTTTGATCATTTCACCCTTACCGGTAACAAACCATTCGATGCTAATTTCTATAAAAGCATTAGCTAGCTTGTTAATAAAATCAAACGAAGGCTTATTTCTGCCTGAGAGTAGGTGAGAGACACTGCTTTTTTGCACGCCAACCTTTGTAGAAAAATCAGCTGAATTCAAATTGTAGTATGACAATATTTGCTTTAATCTTTGGGTAATATCTGACATTATTATTAGTTTACAAATGCAAATATACTACAATCTATTGAATAATTACAAATGTAAAATTGGTTTTTTTAATATACTTTTCTAAATTTTAGTCAAAAGTCTGCCGTTGAACAAAAATATATAAGACAAGCACATGTAATTCAGTACTTTATTAAATACTTGTAACTAGTTGATAAACAGCAAAATAGCAGTTAGTTATAAATATTTTTTATAGTTGACAGGTGTATTTGTGTAATCAAATAAGCTGATAAAATAACTATTCATTAAATATTATCATCAAAATTATATATAATTCAATAAAAAATATGATTGATTGATGATAATTAAAAAAAAGTTTATATATTTGCCGAAAATAAATAAAATTATTAAACAATGGGAAAAATACATTTAGATGAAGTCGATTTGCAGATATTAGATATGTTGATTGACAACGCAAGAACTCCTTTTACCGAAATTGCTAAAAAATTACTTATTTCAGCAGGCACAGTACATGTTAGAGTTCGAAAAATGGAAGAAGCAGGTATAGTAAAAGGCTCAACTTTAATCCTTGACTATGATAAATTAGGTTATTCTTTTATAGCCTACGTTGGAATTTATTTATCAAAAACTTCTCAAACCAGATTTGTATTAAACAGACTTGAAGAAATTCCTTATGTATCAGTTGCGCATATTACAACCGGAAAATTCAATATATTCTGTAAAATTAGAGCAAAAAATACCCAAGATGCCAAAGAAATAATTTTTAAAATTGACGACATCGATGGTATTATTCGTACTGAAACAATGATTTCCCTAGAAGAAAGCATCAACGATAAGAAAAGACTTATGCATACTATTTTTAAAGATTTGGTATAAATAGTTAATAAATATTTACAAAAAAGCGAAAAGATATTATCTTTTCGCTTTTTTTTTATCAATAATTCGAAGCTTGTATTTTATTACTCGGACATATAAAACTGAAAAGCCTCCTGTATTAGTTGATTTGACACAACTTGATCATAATTTGCTTCACCTATTTTATTTAACAGCACAAATCTGTGTTCTCCATTTGTATTTTTTTTATCAAATTTAAGTAAGTCTATTATTTTTACAATATCATCATTGGTAAAATGAATTTTTTTGAAGATACTCAATATTTGATTTTTTACTTCTATAAGATCGCTAGCTGCAAAATCAGTTAATTCTTTAGAAATATATGTTGCTAAAATCATTCCCAAGGCAACGGCATGACCGTGCGTAATAGGTTTTTGTTTTTGATATGTCATTAGACTTTCAATAGCATGCCCAAGCGTATGTCCGAAATTTAAAATTTTTCGTAAATCTTTTTCTTTAGGATCTTTACTGATTACCTCGTGTTTTATCTGCACTGATTTTTTTATCAATTCAAGTAGGCTACCTTTGTTATTTAGCTTATAATCAATAAGTTGTTGAAAATATTTTGCGTCGGCAATAAGTCCGTGTTTTAGCATTTCGGCAAACCCGGAATCAAATTCATGTGCCGGAAGTGTTTTTAAAAATTCATCATTTATCAATACCATTTCAGGTTGATTGATGTTCCCAATTTGATTTTTGGCTTGCATAAAATTTATTCCGTTTTTACCTCCAATTGCAGCATCTATCATAGCCAATAGCGTAGTAGGAATATGAATAAACTCAACGCCTCTTTTGTAAGTACTTGCCGCAAAACCGCCAATATCTGTAACAACACCGCCACCTAAATTAAGTATCAGCGCCTTACGGTCTGCGCCAAGAGCCAATAATTGTTCCCATATAGATTGTAAAGTATTGAGATTTTTGTTGGCATCTCCGGATGGTATTGTAATAAGCTCCGTTTCAAATGTAATATTTTTCTTTAAATCATCAAGACAATAAAGATTTGTGTTTTTATCAACAATAGTGATAACTTTGGAATATTTACTTTTGTAAACCAAATTGTTTAACATTTGTAAACCATTAAAATTGAAATAATAATTCATCATTTTAAAATTTGGCTAAAAATACTAATAATTATCATATTTATGTCAATATAAATGTATATTTTTGATACAAAATTTGTAATAATGGACAAAAATATATTCAACAATACAGAAGTAGCTTTTGCAATTAAAAGCGATGCAGCCTTGGAGAAAGCCTATTGGCTGTTTAGAATGATTAAGAACGAATCCTTAGTAAAATTAGGTACTGGCGTTACAAAATTTGCATTAAAACATCATTTTCCGGTCGAAAGTATTATCAAAACGACGGTTTTTGATCATTTTTGCGGTGGAGTAACCGAAACTGACAGTCTTCCTTTGGTTG
>CAZSBI010000148.1:0-8314 GCA_964604735.1 uncultured Flavobacteriaceae bacterium
TCCGGGAACAAGTACAGATAATTATACTTCCAATGGAGATCACGATATATTTGTACAAAAATTGACCCAAGGAACCGGTGGAATTACGCAAAATAATTTTGATAATCACATTAATATTTTTCCCAATCCTTTTCATAATAATTTGAATATCAGTTCTAAATCTAAAATATATAAAGTTGTAATTACGGATTTAGCAGGTAAACAAATATTTGCTCAAAATGAAATAAATAAGAATTCTCTTAATTTGATTTTACATCAAAAACAAGGAGTTTACTTTATAAAAGTAACGACTGAAAAAGGGATGAGAATACAAAAATTGATTTTGGAATAGGGGATTAATAATTGTGATTGCAAAAAAAAGCTACCTCAAACGGGGTAGCTTCTTTATTTCATAATTTACATCAAGTTTCATAATCCAAAAAATACCAATTATAATCGTAGTAAAGCCACTGCCGTATTGGAAGTTTTTAAGGATTTGCTTTAATTTTTTTGGTCGTTTATTTTTACACATAAGTTTTTTTAAATCGGTGATATAAAGATAGATGTTGGTAAATCTGAAACTTTATCCTTTTGTCCTGTAAGTTTTTTAGTTTTTTTTCTTGCGCATCGCTTATTCGGCAATACGGTCTTTTCATCATTTTTTATCTAATTGCATTTGTGAGCGTCGTGAGTTTGGTTGTGAGTTGATGTGATTGAAAAAAATAGGGGAAAATTCCTGTTGTTTAATTATATGGTTTGTATTACTTTTGAGGTCAAATACTAAAATTGAAGAATAGATGAACATAAATCAAAAAAGCTTTGAAATAAATAACGAGATTATTAATGACAAGTTAAATAGAATAGTAGATTTAGATGTGAAATTAAATAATTTTAAAGAAGCATACGCTCAAATAAAACAGAATGTTGTTGTTAAAGTGTCAAAAAATACGATTCTAATTTTGTTAAGATTAATCGTTTTTGTGTCATTTATTATATTTCTAATTGCTTTTGTATCTAGTTTCTTTCCTGAAAAATATATCTATTATCTTGAAAAAAAATCACATAATTCTGTTGATTTTGATTTAAAACAAAAAATCGAACAAGTTTTTAGAATAGGAACAGTAATTTCAGGTATCTTCCTGTTGTTATTATATTCAATTAATAAGTTGATTAAACAAAATATTAAAAGCAGAAACACAATTTATAAGCTTAATTTTTTATTAAAGGATATGATTGGTTATTTATCAACTACTTCTGAGGAAGAGAAACAAAAATATGAATTGTTTGTGGATATGATGAACATTTCACAAGATTTTCATCCTGATGAAAAAGGAAATCACATATGAATTTTTGATTTTTTTAGAGAAAATATAATTGTTTTTGAAAAATAATAATACCTTTGTGTCGTAAATAAAAACAATGACTGAAAGACAGGCTGAAATAATAGAAAAATCGATTGATTTAATTGCTGAGAAAGGAATTCAAGGTTTGACAATTAAAAATTTGTCAAAAAGAATTGGTATTTCAGAACCCGCTATTTACAGACATTTCGAAAGTAAAAACGAAATTATCTTAGCTTTGCTTAATACATTTAACGATATGAGTATAATGTTTTCGTCTATGATGCAAACTTTTGAAGGCACGGCATTAGAAAAAATACGTTTTATGTTTACCAAAATGATTGAAATCTTTATTGAAAATCCTTCAATGGTGGCAGTTATTTTTTCCGAAGAACTGTTTAAAAATGAAGATATTCTAAACGATAAAGTTAAAATTATTCAAAACAGAAATCAAGAAACAGTCGAAAATATTCTCGAACAAGGTAAAATAAACAAAGATATCAGAAACGATGTCGATACTAAATATCTGGCTGTTTTGGTAATGGGAGCATTGCGTTTCTTGGTAAATAAATGGAATTTAAACGACAAAAATTTTGATTTAGAAAAAGATGGAAAAGAATTATTAAATTCTATACAATTATTATTAAAAAATTAATTTTTTTTTGCTAACTTGCGTTAGTTAATGTTAACTAAAAAAAACACATAAATATGAACAGATTAAAATTTAAAAAAAAATTATTATTATTTTTTGTAGTATTTCTATGGGCTATACCTCAAAAATCGCAGGCTTGTGAAATTGAGTTTGAGATTTTAAAAGGAAAAAAAGAAGTATATAAAGTAGGAGATACTTTGGTTGTAAAAGTAAAAGTAGAACTTACGCATAGAACATGTCCTGTTAAACTTAAAAAGACTAAATTTAAAATGAAAGGTATAAAAGTGCTTAAAGCAACCGGTTGGAAAAAATTAAGCTCTATGAAATACGAAAGAAAACTAAAAATAGTTATAACAGGCGCCAAAAAGGGTAAAGCTGTGCTCAATGCTATTAGAGAATGCGAAAAAGACGGCGGTTTTGGCTCGTTTAAACTTGAAGTTAAAGAAGATTGAAAATCATAATAAGTAAATCTATAGTATATGAAAATCAATATTAAAATATTCTTTATTGCAGTACTCTTATTGCTTGTGTTACAGGCAAAAGCACAAGACGATAATTTTTCGTCCGATGAAAATACAACTGTAACACAAAGTAAGACAGATGATTTTTCTGATGATTCTGATGATGAATTTACAGCAAAAGAAAAAACGGATAATGATGAATTTGATGTAAAAGAAGAAGCCTCTGACGATTTTGAAGAAGAGGGCAATTTAGATGAAGATGCCAATCAAGATGAGGAATTTAACGAATTTTCTGACGCCGATGATGCAGACGAACCGGTAAAAACAAATTTGAACAGATTTTATTGGGCAATAGGCATTCTGTTTTTTACCATACTGGCAGGTTTCTTTGTACGCTATAAGAGCACACGAAAATTGCGTCCGCTATTTTTGTTGGCAAGCGTTGTTATTTTAGGTTTTTACAGAGGCGGTCCGGGTATCATTTCAAGTTTTCAAAATACAGTATTGTTTTTTGCCGGAATGTCAGGAAAATGGGTTGCCATTGTACTATTTTTAGGTGTTCTGGTGCTTACTTATTTCTTCGGAAAAGTATTTTGCGGGTGGGTGTGTTATTTAGGAGCTATTCAGGAATTTTTGCATATCAAAGAAGTTAAAATTTTAGAAACCGAAAAGGCACAAACGATTATGCGAAGAGTGAGGTATGTGATTTTGGCAATTCTTATCATACAACTAATTGGCACACAAACTATTGAGTGGAGTAAAATAGGTCCGTTTAAAGTTATTTTTAATCTATATTCGCCAAATATAACCGGTTATGTATTGCTGGCATTTTTGTTGATAAGCTCCTTATTTATCCATCGTCCTTTTTGTAAAATGGTATGTCCTGCCGGATTAATTTTTGGTTGGGTTACCAAAATACCGGGAGCTCATGTCTTAGGCATCACGAACACTTGTGCCGGTTGTAAAACTTGTAGTATTTCGTGTAAAATAAATGCTATTACACGCGAAAATAAAGTGTCAAAACTCGATAACCAAGAATGTATTATGTGTGGCGAATGCATGAATGATTGTCGAATAGAAAGTATTAAACCATTTAAAAACTCAAATAATCATGAAGGAAAAATTATTCTTAAAGGCATCAAAAAATTGGATGTCAAAAAATACAAGTAAATTATTGCTATTACTGTTCTTCTCTCTTTTTCTAAATAGCGAAGTCAGTGCACAAATGCGATGCAGAAGTACTTTGGGTGGACATTTAAAACCCATTACAAAAAACAGTCCTATTTCGTGGGCAATTGAAGGGACAATGTCCCCCGGTATTATGACGAGCCCTTACGATAGTATTGAAAAAGCTAAATTAACAGGAGGGATGTTAATTGGAGCTTTGGATGTAAAATTGAGTAATGATCATTCATTATATATCGAAGGTGGATACAAAAATTGGAAAAATTCGGAACTAGTTAATGACAAACGCCTAAAAAGCAGGCATTATGGTGTTCGACAATTTTTTTATGGTTACAGCCATGAAAATACAAAATTAAAAATTGGCTTGCATGAAACACGCTTAGGCGATTTCTTTCTTGTAGATGAACGTGTTTTAGGTGTTAGTTTAGATAAAGAATATAACGCTTTTACTTATAATATTAGAGGAGGAACGGTAATGAAAAACTTTGCCAGAATGGGGCAATTTTGCTCAAATAGGCATTTGTATGGCGTTTTGCATCCCAATTATACCGAAAAAATAGGTAAAAGTTTAGGAGATACAAATATGGCAGGTGTTGTAATTAATTGGAACCCACATTTTAAAAAAGAGGCTGAATCATCTGATGAATTTTCTGAGGATACAAGTGATGAGTTTTCGGATAGTTCAGATGACGAATTTTCAAGCGAAGAAGACAGTAAAAAGCCGGTTATTATGATTGATAATATAGCTTTTCTTTTATATGACGAGTTTGGAAATGAGAATTTTATCCCTGATAATAAGTTTTATGCAGGTAACTTAATAGACTTTAAACTTCCCAAAGATTTTATGTTGCAAACCGCCCTTGTTTACCAGAATATGAACTTGAATAACGCTTTGGTATATATGGCTAAATTGCAAAAGAGTGTGTCTTGGAAGAATGCTTCAAATACTAAATTTTCTTCTGCTTTTATTGGTAAAATGAATGTTGATGACCATGCTGTTTTTCAACCTTTATTTAGCAATTTGTTTTTGGGTGAAATAATGAGATTAGACGGCCACGATTTTCCGCTTTGGCATGTAGCAGTTAAGCATAGATTTCCGGGCAAATATAAATTTCATATCGAACTAAAATCGGTAGGGCAGATAGAAGCCTCAAAAATTAATGAACAAAATGTAGAAATTGGTGCAATATTGCTTAAAAATCATTTTAAGGTGACATTGATTGGTAGTCACGTACAGACTGATTTGTTGCCAAACGATTTTTATACGGCACGAATCGAAATGCGATTGGCATTTTAAAAATATAGCATATTTAAAATTTAGTTAATTATTATGTCTATTAATAAAAAGGCTGTCTCCATAGAGACAGCCTTTTTGCATATTAATTTTTGTATAAAAAAACTTATGCCAACACTTCTTGTACTTTGTCGGCGGCTTCTTGAAATTCGGTTACAAAATGTACCGGAATACCACTATTCTCGATTAACTCTTTAGCCAAATCGGCATTGGTTCCTTGTAAACGTACGATTATAGGTACATTAATTTCGCCTTTCATATTATTATAGGCATCAACTACACCTTGTGCAACACGGTCAGCGCGTACAATACCTCCAAAAATATTTACTAAAATAGCTTTTACTTTCGGATCTTTTAAAATGATTCTAAAACCTTTTTCTACACGTTCGGCATCGGCAGTACCGCCTACATCAAGAAAGTTGGCAGGGTCGCCACCGGCTTGTTTAATCAAATCCATAGTTGCCATGGCAAGTCCGGCTCCGTTTACCATACAGCCAACGTTTCCGTCAAGGGCTACATAGCTTAATCCGGCTTCTTTGGCTTCTACTTCTACGGCATTTTCTTCGCGTGTATCTCTTAATTCGGCTAAATCTTTGTGACGGAAAAGTGAGTTGTCATCAATAACTACTTTTGAGTCAACTGCCAATATTTTGTTGTCAGAAGTTTTTAACACAGGATTAATTTCGAATAATGAAGCATCGTTTTTGACAAATGCATCGTAAAGAGAGAAGACAAATTTTACCATTTCTTTAAATGCCGTGCCACTCAAACCTAAGTTGAAAGCGATACGTCTGGCTTGAAAACCTTGTAGTCCGTATGCAGGGTCAATATTCTCGATAAAAATTCTTTCGGGTGTTTTTTCGGCAACTTCTTCAATATTCATACCACCGTCAGGCGAGTACATAATCATGTTTTTACCTTCGCCACGGTTGAGCATTACACTCATATAATATTCTTCGGTTTCGGTTTCTCCCGGATAATATACATCTTCGGCTATTAAAACTTGGTTTACCTTTTTGCCTTCGGGAGGTGTTTGAGGTGTAACCAACATCATTCCGATGATTTTAGAAGCCAATTCTTTGACTTCGTCAATGCTTTTAGCAAGTTTAACGCCACCGCCTTTACCACGACCGCCTGCATGTACTTGTGCTTTGACTACGTACCATTGTGTGCCGGTTTCTTCGGTCAATTGTTTGGCTGCTGCTACCGCTTTTTCGGGGGTGTCTGCAACGATACCGCGTTGAATACGAACGCCTGATTTGCTTAATATTAATTTACCTTGATATTCGTGTAGGTTCATAATTTAATTTTTTATTCGTTTTAGTTGAATGATTATAAAAATCGATATTTCCGATTTGCTGACAAATGTAACAAATTAGCTTTAAATAATAATGATAAAAATCAAGATTTTCCGGCTTCGATAATAGCGTTAAAATCTTCGGCTTTTAATGCAGCACCGCCAATTAACCCGCCATCGACATCAGGTTTAGAAAATATTTCTTTGGCATTGCTTGGTTTTACACTGCCGCCGTATAATATTCTAACATTGTTTGCTACGGCTTGCCCGTATTTTTTGGCTAATACGTTTCTGATAAATGCATGCATTTCTTGTGCTTGTTCGGGGCTGGCAGTTTCACCGGTACCGATAGCCCAAACAGGTTCATAGGCAATAACTATTTTTTTGTAAGCTTCGATAGGCAATTCAAACAAGGCATTTTTTAGTTGATTTTCGACAACATCGAAGTGTTTGTCTGCCTTTCTGTCTTCTAATTGTTCACCGACACAAAAAATATTTGTAAATCCTTTGCGGTATGCTTGTTCGGCTTTTTTTTGTAAAATTTCGTCGGTTTCGCCAAAGTAGGCACGTCTTTCACTATGTCCGATAATGACTGTGTTTTTTTCTATTACAGACAACATATCGGCAGAAATTTCGCCTGTGTAAGCGCCACTGTCAGCAAAATGCATATTCTGCGCTGCTACTGTAATGTCTAAGTTTTTGGTTAATTCGACGGCTTTTGTCAAATTGACATAAGTAGGTGCAATAATTACTTCTACTTTGTTTTCGGTTTTTACTATTTTGGCTAAATCGTTAATTAATTTTTGGGTTTGCAGTAGGGTTTTATTCATTTTCCAGTTTCCTGCAACTATTTTTTTTCTCATTGTATTTATTTTAGATTGCGAATTTACTAAATATAGTCGAGATATTTAATGTTTTACTTACTGTTCATCAATAACCGACAATTCGGTGGCAAAAAACACCATTTTCGGAGCATATTTTAAATGTAATTTATTCAGAATCGGATATAATTCAGCATCGATAAACTGTTTTAGTGTTGCGTTGTCTTTTGTTGTAAATTGAATAGAGTAGGAGACGCCTTGTTGTTCCTTAACCATAATTTTACTGGTCAAAGCGGATTGTAATAAGCCGCTTTGTAACATAGCCGGAATAAATGTTTGTTTGACATATTTTTGCCAATCTTGCTCAATGCTTTCTTCAAGGTTAAAGGTGATATTATATATGTACATTTTTAGTCTGAGGTTCTTGGTTATTAGTTCGTAGTTCCGGGTTTGTGTGATTAATTTCTCGTTAGATTTAGTCTATAAAGTTCATCTGCAATTTTACGATTATCGGACAGGCGCGGTAATTTGTTTTGTCCGCCCAATTTTCCAATCGATTTCATATAAGTGTCAAATCCGCCTTTTTTAATAGGGGTTATTTGTAATTTTTGCAGTACTTTTCCATCAATTAAGTCCTTGTAATAAACATTTTGCGTGTACATGCTTTTTTCAATAATATCGGCAAAATTGTTCAAATCATCTATGTTTTTTTCAAATTCTATAAACCATTCGTGGTAGGGCAATCCTTCTACCGGATTGATTTGTGGCGCTACCGTAAATTCCGAAATGCTAATACCCGTTTGCTGCATGGCTGCTTGTATGGCGGTTTCTACTTCTTTGGCGATAACGTGTTCGCCAAAAGCCGAAATAAAATGCTTAATGCGCCCCGTAACTTTTATGCGGTACGGTTTGGTTGAGGTAAACATAACAGTATCGCCGATATTATAACCCCATAAACCTGCATTTGTGTTGAGAATCAGGGCGTAATTGACTCCGGTTTTTACTTCGGATAGATGAAGACGGGTAGGATGCTTGTCAAAAATTTCGTCAGCAGGAACAAATTCGTAAAACATACCATTGTCCACCAATAGTAACAAATCATCTTTGTCTTGTTGGTCTTGGTAAGCAAAAAAACCTTCCGAAGCAGGATACAATTCAATACTGTCAACTTTTTGACCAATTAAGTTGTTAAATTTACTGCGATAGGGTTCAAAATTTAGTCCGCCATAAACAAATAGATTAAAATTCGGAAATATTTCTGCAACGGGTTTACCTGTTTTATTGA
>CAZSBI010000149.1:0-2990 GCA_964604735.1 uncultured Flavobacteriaceae bacterium
TGGTACTATTTATTGGAAAATATCCGAAGGGCGCGGACTAATGGCAAGTTACAAAAGTATGTTGTCCGAAGAGCAACGCTGGCAAGTGCTTAATTATCTTAGAACCTTTAAAAAACCATCTGCTTCAAAGAATAATGATTCGAGCGCTCCAAAAACAATTGTAAATGCAAATCAAAATACTGATAGTCAAACAAATACGCAAGCTGCATCTAAAATTGATGCTTTTCCGTTTACCAATTTAATCAATGCTAAAACCACGCATATTATGCAAACAAAAGGTTTTGGACTGACTATTCAACACAGATTCGGATTGACAAAATTTGATGAAGGTTTTGTTACAAATTTGATGGGATTAGACCTGTCTGCCAATATGCGATTTGCTTTTGAAATACCTGTCAGCAAAAAAATAATGGTCGAGATTGGGCGTACACGCTACGGAAAATTTTACGATGTAGGCACCAAATATTTAGCCATGCAACAAACCGATGATAATTCGACACCTTTTAGTCTGGCTATTTACGAAAATATTGCTATTACTACCGAAAAGGCTCCGGAATTTTCTAGTGATGCAACTTTTGAAAACGGCACCCCATTCGAATATAAATTTTATCACCGTTTCTATTACGACACACAATTGATTATTTCTCGCAAATTTTCAAATAATTTTTCGGCACAAATTGCAGGGCAGTTTATCTGGCGAAATTTAACACCGTTTAGTGTTAAACCAAAAGAGAAATCTTATGTTATTGCCATACCCATCAGTTTGCGATATAAATTGGGATTAACTTCGGCAATTGATTTTGAGATTATGCCAAATACACATCATAAAACTATGCCAATTTCATTGGGATATGAAGTAGCCAGTAGTGGCAATCACGTTTTTCAGATTACCATTACAAACTCCGACCGGTTTTTATCTCAGAATATTTTCACTTTGCCAACAGCAAAATACAATAAAGACGGATTTATATTAGGTTTTAATCTAACACGTTATTTTTAAATCAGAAAAAACAAAGCAATGAAAAAAATATTTTATCTCATATTATTTACTCTATCCATTTTAACTACTCAATCTTGCTACAAAGATGTAGGTCCCATTGATGAAGGTGGCGATGCGCCTGCCGAAGGTATTAGTTTTGCACAGCATATTCAACCTATTTTTAACAGTCAATGTACAAGTTGTCATGGCAATTCGGGTAATTTAAGCTTAGAAGCAGGACAATCATATAACAATTTGGTCAATGTAAACGCTTCGGGTTATTCGGGCAAATTAGTTATTCCAAACGATTCGGGCAATTCAATACTATTCAAAAAAATAGATGGTTCGGGAGCTTATGGCAGTAATATGCCTTTGGGGCGAAGTCTATCGGCTACACAAATAAATACCATTCAACAATGGATTGACGAAGGAGCGCAAAATAATTAGTTGTAAGCAGAATTAAATTAAAATTTAATCAAAATCTATCTTAACGAATTTACTTTTTTCATAAATTCATTTATTCTTTGTGCATCTAAATCATTTTCCCAATAACCGTCTTTTTTAAAATAGGAGCCGACAATAAATGCATCGGCAAGTGGCAAATATTCCGAAATATTTTCATAATTGATTCCTGAGCCTACAATAACCGGTAGTTTTGTAGCAGATTTTACTTTGTTTATCTCGCTACTATCAGCGGTGTCGCCCGTATGCATGCCTGTAACAATTACACCATCAGCTAAGAAAAACTCGGCGGCATGAGCCATTTCTGCAATATCCAAATCGTCGGTAACGGCATGAGAACTATGTTTCTTTTTGATGTCCGTAAATACGGCAATATCATTAGCGCTTATGTGTTTGCGGAAGCGGAGCAGTTCTGCGGCATTGCTGTCAATATATCCTTCGTCGGCTACATGTCCAAACACAAAACCTTCGGCTCTAATAAAATCGGCGCCTGCATTTTTGGCGGCAGATAATGCGGCTTTGTTGGCACCTGCCAATATCTGAATACCCAAAGGCAAACCCGTTTGTTGCTTAATTTGATAAGCAATAATTGCCATTAAGCTGCTTATTTCATGCCCTACATCATTCTTTAAATAGGGCACATCGTGCATATTTTCAATCATTAAAGCATCAATGCCGTTTGCTTGATATATACTTGCTTCGTCAAGGGCTTTGGCTATTATTTTCGGAATATCATCAGCAAATTTAGGTGTGCCGGGCAATGCCTCGATATGTATCATTCCGATAATGGCTTTTTGAGCTAATATTTGGGTAAATTTTGTCATCATTTTATATTTAAAAATAATCTTGTAAATTTACAAAAAATTACTTTGCATGGACGAACACCCGAAAGTAACGGTTATAGGCGCTTCAAATGTCGATATTACCGGTTTTACAAAACATGAGTTAATCTACAAAGATGCCAATATAGGCACTATGAAAACATCTGCCGGCGGTGTTGGACGTAATATTGCCGAAAATTTATCAAAGCTCGATTTTGATGTTAATTTAGTCAGCATTTTTGGCGATGATCCACTTAGCGATTTTATTGTAAATCATAACATTGATGTAGGTATAAATGTATCTGAAAGTCTTTTCTTAAAAAACGCTTCTACTTCAACATTTATTGCTATTATGGATAGTCACAATGATTTGGCATTGGGCATTTCGGCAATGGATATTTATGACAATATTGATACTGAAAAATTATTGTCAAAACAACAAGATAAACAACCGGGTTATGTGGTACTTGAAACTAATTTTGACGAGAAAACCCTACAATCTGCCGTTAAATTGTTTCCGGACAGCAAAATAGTTTTAGATACTGTTTCGGGCAAAAAGGCGATGAGAGCCTTGCCGGTATTAGCTCACTTATTTATTTTAAAAACCAATCTGCTTGAAGCCGAAATGATGAGTGGTTTGCAAGCAAAATCACCCGAAGGTTACCCAAAATTAGTACAATGGTTTTTAGATAACGGCGTAAAAAATGTATTTATTACCCTTGGCAAAG
>CAZSBI010000150.1:0-5580 GCA_964604735.1 uncultured Flavobacteriaceae bacterium
TAATGCACTAAAAAAAGAATTAAAAGAAACAAATCAAGGTTATGATAACAATATTGCTTATGCTGCACAGCTCGAAGATTCTATAAATCAATTACATAGAATAATGATTGAAGGTGATAAGTTTTCGTTTAAAGCCAATACCAAAGCGCAAGATTATTTTAAAAATTCTTTTCCTGATTTAGAAGTGGACTGGGAAAAATATATTACCGAAACTTTATACAAAACTAACAAAGACAAAGCAGATAACCCAATGATACCTTTTGCCGGAATGGATGGTATTATGCGCATAGACAACGCCAAAGTGCTCAATAATCGTTGGATAATTGCTCATTTTACCGATGGAACTTATACAGGTGAAATGCTTGTGCGCTACGATGTAAACAAAAATAATACCGTCGATTTTAAAGTGTTGGACCAAACTCTTTTTGCTCAATAATTATGGATAATAATCAGTCTAATATCATTGCCAAAGGCATTGTAAAAGCAGTATTTTCGCTAGCAGCCATACTCCTGCTCTTTTGGTTCTTATACCAAATCAGAACAATTCTTATATATGTAATAATTGCATTTATTATCTCATTAATCGGGCGTCCTGTCAAGCGATTTTTTATCAAACGTTTTAAACTGCGCGACACGCTGGCAACCATTTTGACATTATTCCTTTTTATCGGATTTTTTGTGTTAATGGCGTCTATTTTTGTCCCGATGATTTATGAACAGGGCAAAAATCTTTCGCTTCTCGACTTTAATCGTTTTCAAGAAAAAATAAATTTGCTGTTTGTCAATCTCAATGAACATTTACATCAAAAAAATATTACAATTTTAGACGATTTTTCACTAAAAAATATCTTTTCGGAAATCAATCTAAAAGTATTACCTCAACTTATCAATTCTATTATCGGTATTTTGGGCAATGTGGTTATCGGTATTTTTGCAGTTAGTTTTATTTCGTTTTTCTTGCTGAAAGACAGTACATTAGCAGCAGATTTCTTATTCAAATTTATTCCAAACGACGACAAAAAACAATTTAAATCGGTAATTGAAAATATCAAAAATTTACTTTCTCGATATTTTATCGGATTGTTTATTCAAGTTACTATTTTGTTTATTGCATACAGCATTATGCTCAACATTTTTGATGTTGAAAACGCTACATTAATCGCTTTGCTTTCTGCATTGCTTGTACTGATTCCTTACATTGGGCCAATCGTTGGGTGGATATTAATGATTAGTTTAATGATGACTGCCGGTATTCAAGAACATAATTTTGCCGAATTAATGATAACCGCAAGAAATATAACAATTGCTTATTTCCTAATTCAAATGTGGGACGCTTTTGTCGATCAACCGCTTATTTTTTCAAAAAGTGTCAAGGCGCATCCACTCGAAATATTTTTGGTTATAATGATATCGGGCACCTTGTTTGGTATTGTCGGAATGATTGTTGCCGTACCGAGTTTTACTATGCTGCGTTTACTGTTTAAAGAGTTTTACCAAGAATACAAAGCACATTTTACTATCTGGTAATATTTTTATGATAATCAATCAACCTGTCAATAGGACGACGTATAATCTCTTGTAAATGAATACCGTAATGCTGACTATTTTTGTTTTATGCTTTGAATACAGCAATCAATAAAATTAACATCACAATTATAATTCTATTAAATTAGATTGAATCAATCACCCACGGCCTACGAGAATTTATCGTAAAATTTGAAGTGAATGGACGTTAAAAACTATCTGTTGTTCGAGCAAAATTAATAGTTGTATAGAAAACTAATTTTAGTTTCTAATTAAAATCGTCAATTTGGAATACAAAGTTTTGTGCGAGTTCAGATAGTTTAGGAAATGAACGAAAAATTTAGATAAATTCTCGTAAGCCTAGATTTTTTTGTTACTTTTTTGATCAATGCAAAAAAGTAATGATAATAATAAAAGGTTCTTTAAAAGCACATTTTACTATCTGGTAATATTTTTATGATAATCAATCAACCTGTCAATAGGACGACGTATAATCTCTTGTAAATGAATACCGTAATGCTGACAAATTTCTTCTAAAACCGCTTCAAAAAAATACGCAATAGACCCAATAAAATATACCGGAAC
This sequence comes from uncultured Flavobacteriaceae bacterium, assembly GCA_964604735.1. Classification (GTDB taxonomy): domain Bacteria; phylum Bacteroidota; class Bacteroidia; order Flavobacteriales; family Flavobacteriaceae; genus WGBX01. The sequence goes on from CAZSBI010000150.1 coordinate 2,110, forward strand.
TTTCCTGTATTTTTCATAAGGCACTACCCTATTTTCTATAAATTCCGTAAATCCGTTTGCAATTAATTTGTGCATATAATCGCTGTCTTTAAAATCGAACATAAATTCGGCAAATTGCCCTAAATATGCGTTTGGACTTTCGGTTTGATACAAATTTCGTTTTATTTCATCGGCACCGACATCATATTTTGTTTCAAAGGCAATTGCTATTTCTCTTGGCATTCGTTTGTAATAATAATCTTGAAGCAATTTTTTGCCAAAATAATTACCGCTGGCTTCGTCCATTAAAATATAACCTAAGGATTGTACATTCTGATGCATTTTAACTCCGTCATAATAGCAAGAATTGGAGCCTGTACCCAAAATACACACAATAGATTCCTTGCCTTTTGATGCCGCATAAACTGCACCTAACATATCCTCTGCTACTGTAATTTCTGCATTTTTAAAAATATTTTGCAACACGTCTTTTAACTTTTGTGTTGGTTTGGGCGTACCGCAACCCGCACCGTAAAAGTGTACCTCGCTAAGTTGTGTTGCATATTTTGTCAACTCAAAATTATGGTCAATCCGTGCCTGTAATTCAGCTGCTGACAGCAAAGCGGGATTGAGTCCTTTGCTTCGTGTTCTAAAAATTTCTTGCTTGTTTTGGTCAAGGGCAATCCAATCTACTTTTGTCGAACCGCCATCTGCAATTAGTATCATTATTCTAAAATTAAGATTAAATATGCTCCTTTTTTGAGTGTCAATGGCGTTTTTTTATCAATTTTTAGCTTTTCGCCTGTCATATAATTGCTAAAATTGCCTTTATAATCGATGGTAATTGGTGAATTTTCAGCCGAAATATTACCGACAAACAGCAATGTTTTTCCGCCATTTGAACGTGTAAATGCCAATACATTTTTATCGTCCGATGTTTTTACCGCTTCATATTTTACTGACAAATTACTTCCTTGCAAAGCTTTACAAGTGTTTTTTAATTTTCCGAGTTTTTGATACAAAGCGTATTCTTTTCCTTTGTTTTTCGGAATACTATCTTTTTCAAAAAACTTTAAACGATGTTTTAATCCGTATTCTTGTCCGCTGTACAATAATGGCATTCCTTTGGTCAAATATGTAATGACCGCCATTTCTTCCCACAAATCGCCAAATGTTTCATACACAGTGCCTTTCCAAGTATTTTCGTCGTGATTTGAAGTAAAATTCATTATGATATCGTCCTTTTCATAATCCGTATCAATCTTTTTGATATATCGATGCCAATCCTTAACATTTTTCTTTCCTTTGGCAATGTCAACCAACAAAAAATGACTTTCCCAACCGTAGCACATATCAAATAAACCAGCTTTGAGCAATTCGGGTTCCCAAGCTTCCGCTAGCATAAATATTGGTTTCACGCTTCGCAACTCGGGTATTGCCTGTTGCCAAAATTGCGTAGGCACCTCGCCTGCTACATCGCAACGAAAACCATCAATATTTTGCGCTGTTAACCAGTATTTCATATCGGCAATCATTGCTTTTCGCAGTCCGGCATTGTCATAATTTAGGTCTGCTACATCTTGCCAGCCTTTTGAACTGCCGTCATCATTAAGCGGGTCGGTAATTTTGCCGTTTTTATCTTTGGTGTAAAATTCGGGGTGTTCTTTTAACCATTTGTGATCCCAACCGGTGTGATTTGGCACCCAATCCAAAATAACAATCATTCCGTTTTGATGCGCTATATCAACCAATTTTGCCAAATCTTCCTTAGTGCCATAATCCGGATTAACCGCCGTATAATCTGACACAGCATAATGACTGCCTAAGTATTTCTTACGTTCTTCCTTGTTTTTTATCTCCGAAACAAATTTATCTCCGGTAGCTTTGCGCTTGGTTTCCGAAATAGGAAAAACGGGCATTAACCAGATTATTTTTATGCCCAATTCCTTCAACTGCGGAATATCTTTGGCAAAGGCTTCAAAATTACCTTCATTTGAATATTGACGAATATTTGCCTCGTAAATAACGGCTTTGTCAATCAATTCTTTTTGGACTAACGACTTGCTTTTAACAAGTTCGTTTGTCGTTATATTTGATTTCTTCTCAATGGGTTTAGGCTGATTTTGACAAGCGTAAAAAACTGATAATAAGCTGATTAACGATAATAATTTAAGTTTCATAATATTTTTATTTTTGAATATTTTCGGGTGAAATAATTTGATATGTATTCGGAGCAATTGACAATGATTTATAGGTATAAACTTTATCCGATTTGTTGAAAATGATGATAATTTCATCTTCAAAATACTTTCTTTTTATGATTAACACATTATTTTCTTCCGAAATTTGTGTTGTACCATAAATTAATGCCATCGAGTTTTTTCGCAGATGAATCAATTTTTTGACTTGTGCTTTCAAGTGTTTTTCGTGTCGATTTAAACCGGAAAATCGCATCAACCTACGATTATCAGGGTCATTGGCACCCGGCATTCCGTATTCATCGCCGTAATAAATGCAAGGAACACCCGGAATACTCAAATTAAATGCTTGCAACATTTCTAATTTATAGTACGCCAATGTGTCCGAAATTTGTATATTTTTTGTCCAACCGATTTGTTTTCCGTTGCCTTCAAAAGGCACATCGCCGGAGGCATAACTGATAAAACGCACCCGATCTTGATTGCCGGAAATATTTCCCATCAAATTGTGTTGACCGTAATATGTCAATGATTCTTGAAGCGCATCGGCTAATCGTTTGCTTGGCTCATCGTTTTTGGCAAACACGGCAACCGAAGCATCGTATAAATTGAAATTGAATTGTCCGTCTAACATTCCGCTATTTACATAACTGCGAATCAGCTCCGGACTTCCATAAGTTTCGCCAATCTGATACACAGGACGCTTTATTTGACGCTTTATTTTTTGTGTCAGAGTACGCCAATAATCCAGCTGTATATGCTTGGTAGCATCGTGTCTAAACCCGTCAATATCAAACTGTTGCAACCAATACATTGCCGAATCAGTCATTTTTTCGACGACTTCGTGTTTTGAAAAATCAATCGTTGGTAAAAATGTATCAAACCAAGTTGTTAAACGGTGACTATCCCATTTTTCTGTGTTCATTGTACCATCGGGCAAGTACAAATCGGTAAACCAATCAGGGTGTTGTTTGTACAAAATATGATCTTTATGAACGTGATTTGCTACATAATCAAGTATGACATTGCAATCTTGCTGATGTGCTTCGGACAACAATTTTTTTAGGCTTTTTGCATCGCCGAATCTATCATCAATTTTGATATTCGAGACCGGCCAATAGCCGTGATAACCCGAAAATTTTGTTGCCGGATTGAGCCATTTTCCATAAGCAGCCTCCGGATTTTTGAGTATTGGCGAAAGCCATATCGTATTGATACCCAAATCTTTAAAATATCCATCGGAAACTTTTTGAACTACGCCTTGTAAATCGCCTCCTTTAAAATTGACCTTATC
>CAZSBI010000151.1:0-5687 GCA_964604735.1 uncultured Flavobacteriaceae bacterium
TTTACCTCGCTCCTTTTACCTTCTTTTAGGCTTCCAACTTCGGACTTCCAACTTCGGTCATCCAACTTCAGTCTTCCAACTTCGGACTTCGGTCTTCGGACTTCAACCGCACTTTTACCTTTTGCCTTTTGCCTTTTGCCTTTCTCCTTTCCCCTCGCTCCTCTTAACTTTCTCTAATAGTTGCTTGTGCTGCCGCAAGACGTGCAATTGGCACGCGATAAGGCGAACAGCTTACATAATCTAATCCTACTCTGTGGCAGAACTCAACAGATGACGGCTCGCCACCATGTTCACCACAAATACCTAATTTGATATCAGGGCGTGTTTGACGTCCTTTTTCGACTGCCATTTTTACCAATTGTCCTACGCCTTCTTGGTCTAACACTTCGAATGGATCATGTTTTAAAATTCCTTTTTCGATATAAATTGGCAAGAATTTTCCTGCGTCATCTCTTGAATATCCGAATGTCATTTGTGTAAGATCATTGGTTCCGAATGAGAAGAACTCTGCTGATTTGGCTATTTGGTCAGCGGTAAGTGCTGCTCTTGGAATTTCGATCATTGTACCTACTAAATGGTCGATAGTTTCACCTGTTTCGGCAAATACTTTTTTAATGGTATCGCGAACGATATCTTCTTGCATTTTCATTTCGGCATATGTTCCGGTAAGCGGAATCATAATTTCCGGTTTGGCTACAACGCCGCGTTTTTTAAGAGCTATAGCCGCTCCGATAATAGCGCGTGTTTGCATAATGGTAATTTCGGGATAAGTATTTCCTAAGCGGCAACCACGATGTCCCAACATTGGGTTAAACTCTGACAAATCTTCTACTTTTTGTTTGATAACAGACACATCGACGCCCATTACTTCGGCCATTTCTTGTTGTCCTTTATCGTCATGCGGAACAAACTCATGCAAAGGTGGATCTAGTAAGCGAACTGTTACCGGCAATCCTTGCATAGCTTCGAAAATACCTTCAAAATCTTTTTGTTGAATAGGTAATAATCTATCAAGCGCTTCGATACGTCCTTTTTCGTCTTCGGCTAGAATCATTTCGCGCATTGCCACAATCTTATCGCCTTCGAAGAACATATGTTCTGTTCGACATAAACCAATACCTTTGGCGCCAAAATCGCGTGCTACTTTTGAGTCGTGAGGCGTGTCGGCGTTGGTGCGTACATACATACGCGAATATTTATCTGCCAACTCCATAATTTTAGCAAAATTACCACCTACTTCCGGATCTATAGTTGCTATTTTTCCGTCGTAAACTTCGCCGGTTGAACCGTTTAGCGAAATCCAATCACCTTCTTTATATGTTTTACCGTCGGTGGTCATGGTGCGTGCTTTATAATCAATTTTGATTGAGCCAGCGCCTGACACACAACATTTTCCCATTCCGCGAGCTACAACTGCGGCGTGAGATGTCATACCGCCTTTGGCTGTTAAAATACCGTTGGCTACGTTCATACCCTCTAAATCTTCGGGCGATGTTTCGATACGCGCTAAAATTGTATTTTCATATTTTGCGGCTTCATCGGCAAAGAAAACCAATTGACCTGTTGCGGCACCCGGAGAGGCGGGCAAACCTTTGGCTTGCACATCGGCTTCGGACATTGCTTCTTTATCGAATACGGGGTGTAATAGTTCGTCTAACTTTTCGGGTTCTTGACGCATCAATGCTTCTTTTTCGTCAATCATTCCTTCGTTTAACATATCGATAGCGATTTTGACCATAGCGGCGCCGGTACGTTTTCCTGTACGGGTTTGCAACAACCATAGTTTTCCGTCTTGAACAGTAAATTCAAGATCTTGCATATCTTTATAATGTTGTTCCAATTTTTCTTGAATAGCATCAAGTTCTTTGTATTGTTGTGGCATTCTTTCTTCTAGTGAAGGGTAAGTTTGCGCTCTTTCTTCTTCTGAAACATTAGCTAAAATTGCCCAACGTTTAGAACCTTCGAGTGTAATTTGTTGAGGTGTTCTTACTCCGGCAACTACATCTTCGCCTTGTGCATTGATTAGATATTCGCCATTAAAGATGTTTTCGCCTGTTCCGGCATCACGGGTAAATGCTACGCCTGTTGCCGAATTTTCGCCCATATTACCAAATACCATTGCTTGTACATTGACAGCTGTTCCCCAGTCATCCGGAATTTTGTTTAGTTGTCTGTAATAGATAGCGCGGTCGGTATTCCAACTATCGAATACCGCCATAATAGCTTTCCATAATTGTTCCCACGGGTCGTCGGGAAAACTGTTTCCGGTACGTTTTAGAACGGCGGCTTTAAATTGTTTTACCAATACTTTAAAATCATCGACTGTAAAATCGAGGTCAGAAGTATATCCTTTTTCTTCTTGAAGCGTTTCCATAATTTCTTCAAACGGATCGATATCTTCTTTTGATTCGGGGCTCATTCCTAAGACAACATCGCCATACATTTGCACAAAACGTCTGTATGAGTCCCAAGCAAAACGTGCATTTCCGGATTTTTTTGCAATTCCTTCGACGGCGGCATCATTTAAACCTAAGTTAAGCACTGTATCCATCATGCCGGGCATTGATACTCTGGCACCTGAACGCACGGATAAAAGCAAAGGATTTTCGTTTGATCCGAAAGATGTTCCCATAATTTTTTCTACGCGTTTTACAGCAGCTTCTACTTCGTTTTTAAGATATTCGCGCACTTTTGTTTCGCCTTCTGAGTTGTATTCGGTACATACTTCGGTAGTTACCGTAAATCCGGGAGGCACAGGCACGCCTATTAAATTCATTTCTGCCAAGTTGGCTCCTTTACCACCTAATAGATTTTTCATGGTTGAGTTTCCGTCTGCTTGTTTATCTCCGAAGAAATAAACTCTTTTGGTATCTTTCATACGTTTTACTTTTTTTCTGTTATTATTTCGATTAATGTCACTAAAAAATAATCAATCTTTAGCGAATGACAAATATAGTTTTTTTTACGCGAAATAAAAATGCTTATTATCACACAAACAGGTTTCTTTACGATAAATTAATGAAGTAGTGTTTTGTGTTTAATTAATGTTTTGTGTCTGCAATTAGTTTCAGCGTATTGCGTTTTGCTTTTTCGCTACGAAGATAGTTGCAGATGTAAGGTAGTATAAAAAAACTCTACTTTTTCATATTAAATATCGGCACAAATTATTATGTTTGCCAAAATATTAAAATAATCAGAACAAAATGGCACAAGATTTATTTAAACATCCCGATCATTATTTGTTAGACGAATTGTTATCGGACGAAAATAAGCTAGTTAGAGACGCTGCCCGCGAATGGGTAAAACGTGAGGTTAGTCCAATTATAGAGGAATATGCTCAAAAAGCTGAATTTCCTAAACACTTGATTAATGGTTTAGGCGAAATTGGGGCTTTTGGTCCATTTATTCCGGAAGAGTACGGTGGACCCGGGCTCGATTATATGGCTTATGGTATATTAATGCAAGAATTAGAGCGCGGCGACTCGGGTATTCGTTCTACTTCGTCAGTACAATCGTCATTGGTTATGTTTCCTATTTGGAAATATGGAAGTGAGGAACAAAAACAAAAGTATTTGCCTAAGTTAGCTACGGGCGAGTTGATGGGTTGTTTTGGATTGACGGAGCCTAATCATGGTTCAAATCCGGGCGGAATGGAGAGTAAATTTGTTGACAAAGGTGATCATTATTTACTAAACGGTGCTAAAATGTGGATATCTAATGCGCCTTTTGCTGATATTGCCGTTGTTTGGGCAAAAAATGAAGCGGGACGTATCAAAGGTTTGATTGTAGAGCGTGGCATGGAGGGTTTTTCTACTCCCGAAACGCATAATAAATGGTCGTTGCGTACATCGGCAACCGGTGAGCTTATTTTTCAGGATGTAAAAGTTCCGAAGGAAAATTTATTACCAGAGGCTGACGGACTAAGAGGTCCTTTGAGTTGTTTAGACTCTGCGCGCTACGGTATTGCTTGGGGAACACTTGGTGCTGCTATGGATGCCTACGATACTGCAAAAAGATATGCTATGGAAAGAACGCAGTTTGGTAAACCTATTGGGGCTTTTCAGTTACAACAGAAAAAACTTGCTGAAATGTTGACCGAAATTACCAAAGCGCAATTGCTTACTTGGCGTTTGGGTACTTTGCGTAATGAAGGTAAAGCGACTTCGGCACAAATATCAATGGCAAAACGCAACAATGCCGATATGGCGCTGAAAATAATGCGTGAGGCAAGACAAATGTTGGGTGCTATGGGTATTACGGGCGAATATCCTATTATGCGTCATATGATGAACTTGGAGTCTGTAATTACTTATGAGGGTACTCATGATATTCATTTGTTGATTACCGGAATGGAAATTACCGGCATTCCTGCCTTTAAGGGTTAAATGAAAATTATTTAACGCATTGTTTTTGTGTGCGTTACATAAAAATATCAATTTGTAAACGCAAGCTTTTTTCTATTGCTTAGAAAGAAGCTTGTGTTTTTTTACGGCTTTTTTTGCAAGCTAAATTTATGTTGTAAATGCAAGTTTTCTTGTTTTCAATAAAATTAATTTGTTGCATCAGCACAATGTGATATTAAGTATTTTTGATTCATTTTTGATGAAAAACGACTCAAAAACGGGCGTTTTTATATAATTTTATCGTGTTTTTGGTGATTTGTTTTTAATAATGAGGATTTCGTCATCAGAGAATGACATCCAAGCATAGTCATATAAATTGTAGTAGGTTTTTCCGCGACTATTGACCGTAATGTGCGTATGGTAATCGAATTGAAATTTCTTTTTTGCCAATGTTAATTTTGCTATTTTTAACTTGCTTGTTTTGTCTCCCATTAATTCGTAAAGTATGGATCTGTTTCGGTGCAATATTTCGTCAATATAAACGGCTACAATATTGGTTTTTTTTCGTAATTGATGGTGGTAATTATTTTTACAATTAACGCTACAAAACAGTTTGTCACTTCTTCCGTTTAAAATAGGGATTTTACAATATTTGCATTTTTTGGTTGACATAGTATTTTAATTATCAATTCGTTATGTTTATCCGTTCGGAACGGTTATGATACAAATGTATAACATTTTTTTCATATTTATTCTTTTTTTGGTTAATTTTTTATTTGAGGTAAAACCGGCGGAAAATACAGTGTAAGCAGTATTAGAGCGATTTTTAGAAAAGCTGTAAAAGAGAGTAATGCTAATCCATGGGCTACTGTTCATACATTGAGGCATTCGTTTGCTACACATTGTTTAGAAAACAACATGAATTTGCGTTATATACAGAATATGCTTGGGCATGAATCTCCTAAAACCACTGAAATATATACTAAAACTATACAAATTAACAATAAAAATATTAATAGTCCGCTTGATAATTTATTGAAAAACAAAAATAAATATTAACAAATATTTGCATTATTTACTTTTTGTTGGTAACTTGCGGACATAAAGGATATATACGCAATTGCGTGTGTACAAGTGTTGGCGGTAAGCAGAAAAGTTCAACGAATAGAAATGATAAATTTGCTACAAGAAAATAAAGAAATGAAAAGCCAACACTCGGGCAAAAATTGACGCAGAAATATTAACTTTGAAAACAAATAAAGGAAATTATAAAATATATGGCATTAGAATACAATATATACTGTGATGAAAGTTGCCATTTGCAAAACGATAACAGCAAAGTAA
>CAZSBI010000152.1:0-8252 GCA_964604735.1 uncultured Flavobacteriaceae bacterium
TGTAGCAACTCCCCTACTTCATTCATTAACACAGGCGTTTGTTCTTTCCATTGTTTTTTAACGGCTTTGGCAGCATATTCAGTAGGAGCTTGATAAAAGAAACCACCTTGTTCCCAAATATCATCAATAAACGTAGCGCGTTCTTTAACCAACGAAATGATTTTTTCAGTATATGTTCTAATAGCTTTTCCTTCTACGGTATAACCTAATTTATCATTTAAAACCGGTATAAACAAATCGACTAATTCGGTATTCGATTTTGCTTGTAAATGCTGATGTTGAAACCATTTGGCTTTTTCAGGGTCAAATTTTGCACCGGATTTATTTACTCTTGATAAATCAAAAATCTCAATCAACTCATTCATGGTAAATATTTCTTGTTCCGTTCCGGGATTCCAACCCAATAATGCCAGCAGATTAACAAAACTTTCGGGAAAATAGCCATCTTCTTTGTATCCGGCATATATTTCATTTGTTTTATCATCATGCCATTCGATAGGAAATACCGGAAATCCCATTTTAGCACCGTCGCGTTTGCTTAACTTTCCTTTTCCTACGGGTTTCATTATCAAAGGTAAATGAGCAAATTCGGGTTTGTCCCAACCAAAGGCTTCATATAGTAAATAATGTAGCGGAAGCGAAGGTAACCATTCTTCACCGCGAATTACATGACTGATTTTCATCAAATGATCATCAACAATATTAGCAAAATGATAAGTAGGTAATCCATCGCTTTTCATCAATACTTTGTCATCTAATGTATTGGAATTTACACTTACATTTCCGCGTACGATGTCGGTCATTTTTACTTCGTAGTCGTTCGGAATTTTAAAGCGAATAACATATTTTTCGCCACCGGCAATTCTTTTTTCTACTTCTTCTTTTGATAAAGAAAGACTATTATTCATTTCGTTTCGGGTAGCTGAGCCGTACATAAATTTATCGCCACGCGCTTCATATATTTCACGTTTTTTGCTCAATTCTTCGGGCGTATCAAAAGCATAATATGCCTTTTCATTTGCTAACAATTCCTTGATATATTTGGCATAAATATCTTTGCGTTCGCTTTGTTTGTAAGGACCAAAATTTCCCTTCTCCCCTACACCTTCGTCAAATTTGATGCCTGTCCACGCCAAACTTTCTTTAATATAAGCTTCGGCTTTGGGTACAAATCGCGTTTGGTCGGTATCTTCGATTCTTAAAATCATTGTACCATTATTTTTTTTGGCAAACAAATAATTAAATAAAGCGGTGCGTACGCCACCCATATGTAGCGGACCTGTCGGACTTGGTGCAAATCGAACTCTGATATTTTCTGACATAATTATGATAATTTTTTTGCAAAAGTACGCTTTTTTGACATAAATATTTATTTCATATAATCCTCAATTTATTTCTATCTTTGTAGGTTAAAGCACTAAATTTGAATAGCTATAAAAACATAGAAAAAAAATTAGATAAATTTATTCGAAAATATTTTTTGAATAAGCTTTTTCGCGGGCTTATATTATTCGTGTTTTTCACAATAATTTATCTTTTTATCACTGCATTAGTCGAATATTTTTTGTGGTTACCTACCAACGGAAGAAAATATTTATTTTATGGTGTTATTTTTTCAACCTTTGTATTTTTTATCTTATTTTTAATAAGACCGCTACTGAATTTATTAGGAATTTCTAAATCTCTATCCTACGAAAAATCGAGTCAAATTATTGGTGAATTTTTCCCCGGAATCAAAGATAAATTATTAAATACACTTCAATTAAATGCTCAAAACAACAACTCCGATTTGGTTTTGGCAAGTATAGAGCAGAAGGCTGACGAAATAAAAATATTCGAATTTTCGAAGGCTGTAAATTTTAAGAAAAATCTAAAATACCTACCGCTTTTATTGCTACCGTTTCTTATATTTTTGGTGCTCAAATTGACGCATTTAGACAAAGGAATAGAGCAAGGTTATCAACGTGTGTTGAGCTATCAACAAGATTTTACCCCTCCCGTGCCTTTTAATTTAAAACCGATTGGTACCCAAAAAATCATACAAGGCGATGCTTTTGAGCTGAATGTTTTACTTACCGGAACCGAAATTCCATCAAAGGTTTATCTTATCAAGGACGGACAAAAATTAGTCCTACAACGCAAAAACGATAGTATTTTCACCTATTTTGTGCCCATTGTGCGAAACAATTTTGACTATGTTTTAGAAGCGGACAATCACCAATTTGGTCCTTTTTCATTGCAGATTATTCAACCGCCAATCATTCATAAAATCAGCGTAGATTTGCTTTATCCGCGTTATTTGCATAAGCAGAATGAGCATTTTCAAAACACAGGAAATTTTACCGTACCCGAAGGCACGACCATTCGTTGGCAGTTGCATACCAAAAATGCTACAAAAATCAATTTTAGCATTAATGATTCTATTAAATCTTATGCTATTTCTGATGAAAAATTAACGATAAAAAAGTATGTTTCCGGCAACTTTTCCTACCAAATTACGCCAATCAACAATGATTTATCCGACTACGAACAACTGAGTTACAAAGTAAATATCATCAAAGATCAATATCCGCAATTGCAAATTTTAGAGAAACAAGACACTATAAATCATCAAAATATTTATAGAATTTTAGCATCCGATGATAACGGATTACATAAATTGCAACTCGTTTATAATCAGGAGGGTAGTGCAGAGCAAAAAGTCGAAAATCTTTCTATTCCGCATACGGATTTAGCCCAATTGCATTATATTTTTCCGGGTAAATTAGAACTGCAAGAAGGAAAAGCCTATCATTATTATTTCAAATTATTTGACAATGATGTGATACATAATTACAAATCAGTAAAAAGTAAAACATTCTATTACAATAAGTTAACTAAAAATCAATTAGAAAAACAAAATCTAAATCAACAAAAGCAAAGTTTAGAGGATTTTCAAAAAATCAATCAACAGTTTAGCCAAGAAAAACAAAAACTTAATAAGTTTAACAAAGAACTAACCCAAAAGAAAGCATTGGATTGGCAAGCCAAAAAGAAATTGGATAATACCATCAAGCAAGCCGAAAAACAAGAGGAATTTTTTAAAGAAGCCATAAAAAAGTATAAGGATTTACTTAATAAAATGCCCGAAAAAAAAGAAGATTTAACCAAAGAGGAACTCAAAAAACGCCTTGATGAGTTAGCACAGTTAGAAAAGAAAAAAAAGCTCTTAGAGGAACTCAAAAAATTGGCAGAAAAACTCAAAAAGGAAGACTTGGTCGAAAAATTAAAAGATTTAGAAAAATATTCAGAACATCAAGAAAAGTCATTGGAACGCATTTTAGAGTTGACCAAAAAATATTATATGCAGCAAAAACTGCAAAAAATGGCAGAGAAATTAGATGAACTCGCCAAGAAACAACAAGACTTAGCAAAACAAAATAAGGACACAAAACAACAACAAGACAGTTTAAATAAAGAGGTAGAAAAATTGCAAAAACAGTCGGATTCATTGCAAAAAATGAACGAAGAATTAAAAAACAAAATGAATTTGCCCGATACTAAAACCGACTTAGAAGATATCAAGCAAGATATGCAAAAAGCTTCTGATAAATTGCAACAGCAACAAGCACAAAAAGCCAACCAAAAACAGCAAAAAGCAGCCAACAAAATGAAGCAAATGGCAAAAGATATGCAAATGGCTATGCAGGGTGGAGAAGACGATCAAAATGAAGAAGATATTGCCACGCTACAAGCTATTTTAAAGAGTTTGATTAATTTTTCATACCTAGAAGAAACCCTTATAACAAAATTATATGTCAATAGAGGAAAGAACTACTTGGCCAAACAATTATTAACCCAAAATCAACTTAAAAAATACTTTAAACACATCAACGATTCACTTTATACTTTGGCTTTGCGCAATCCAAAAATATCTCAATTTATTATGGATCAAAGCTTCGAAATTGAATCAGCAATCGATAAAACATTAAATAATTTAGCCGAAAATAGATATGCTTCTGTCAACCAACATTCACAGTATATTTTGTCCGGCGCAAACACTTTGGCTAATATGCTGAGTAATGTTCTCGATTCACAAAAAAATGCGAAGCCTTCAAGCGGCAAAGGCAAAGGAAAAAAGGGTAAAGGAAAGGGATTTTCTTTGCCTGATATCATCAAGAAACAAGGGCAATCCATTTCGCAAATGAAAGATGCTTTAAAAAAGAAGAATGGTAAAGGTAAAAAGAAAGGTGATAAGAAAGGTGATAAGAAGAATGGAAAGAACAACGGAAAAGAAAAAGGCAAAGATGGACAGTCCGGAAATAATGGCGAAGAACAAGCCAAAAGACAATTTGAATTATACAAACAACAACAAAGAATCAAAGAAGATTTGAATCAATTAGGCGATAAATTTTCTGACAAGGCAACACAACAAAAAGCAAAAGAATTGTCAAAACAAATGGACGATTTACAAAAACGTCTATTAAAAGAAGGTATCACGCAATCGGTTTTAAATAAAATGATTCAGTTGCAACACGAATTATTAAAACTTAAAAATGCTACTTTTACGCAACACGAAGATGAGCAAAGACAAGCAAGAACGAATTATAAAAATTATCAATATTTAGATAGTATTTTTTATAAGGAAAATCCGCAATATCAACCTCAAAATGAGTTGTTAAAACGTAGTCAAATACCTGTAAATCAGAAGATTAAAACGAAAATTAAGAAATATTTAAACCAAAAAAATGATTAATTTTTACACCGAAACAAATTTCTGCCACGAACACGAAAAAGAGTATATGAAATGGATTGAAAATTGTATAATTTCAAAGGATTTCAGCTTTACCGAACTCAATTATATTTTTGTAGATGATGTCTATCTGCATAAAATGAATATGGAATATCTAGATCACGACACCTATACTGATATCATCACTTTTGATTATTCTGTCGGAAAAGAATTGTCCTCAGATATGTATATTTCGGTTGACAGAATAAAAGAAAATTCAGAAAAATATGATACGGATTTCTATAATGAATTAGCTCGTGTAATGATTCACGGCGTACTTCATTTAATGAAATATAATGATAAAACAGATGACGAAATTAAAGAAATGCGATTTCAAGAATCAGAATGTTTAAACAAATTAAAATATTAAAATAAGTTCCACGTGAAACATTTATATTAAGTTCCACGTGAAACAATATTAAATTATGAAATATCCAATTGAATATGATGTAATTGTTGTAGGCGCCGGACACGCCGGGGCAGAAGCTGCGGCAGCTGCTGCTAATATGAAGGCAAATACTTTGCTCATAACGCTCGACTTGTTCAAAATTGCACAAATGAGTTGCAATCCCGCTATGGGTGGAATAGCCAAAGGTCAAATTGTTCGCGAAATAGATGCAATGGGTGGTTATAGTGGTATAGTTTCAGATAAATCTGCCATACAATTTCGTATGCTTAATAAGTCAAAAGGACCTGCTATGTGGAGTCCGCGTACGCAAAACGATAGAGTTTTGTTTTCTAAATATTGGCGAGAAGCCTTAGAGGGAATTGAACATTTAGATCTAATGGCAGATATGGTTACCGAAGTAATTGTTTCACGTGGAACAGTAATTGGCGTAAAAACACAATTAGGCACCGAAATCAGAGCCAAGTCTGTTATTTTAACCAATGGAACATTTTTAAATGGGAAAATATTTATCGGCGATAAAGTTTTTGGAGGCGGACGAATAGGAGAGAAGGCGGCAATCGGATTGACAGAAAATTTAGTACAACTCGGTTTTGAATCAGGGCGAATGAAAACCGGAACACCGCCAAGAATAGACGGACGTAGTTTGGATTATAGTAAAATGACTGAGCAAGCAGGCGATAAACTAAGCTCTAAATTTTCTTTTTCAGATGAAACAAAACCTTTAACAAAACAACGTTCTTGTTATATCACATATACAAATCCGCAAGTACACGAAAATTTACGTATCGGATTTAAAGAATCGCCGCTATTTTCGGGTGTCATAGATGGCGTCGGTCCGAGATATTGTCCATCTATCGAGGATAAAATTGTACGTTTTTCATCCAAAGATCAACATCAATTATTTGTCGAACCAGAAGGATGGTCAACCTATGAAGTATATGTAAATGGATTTTCAAGCTCGCTAAGTGAGGAAGTGCAAATGGAATCATTAAAAAAAGTGCCGGGATTTGAAAATGCCAAATTTATGCAATTTGCCTACGCAATCGAATATGATTATTTTCCACCAACACAATTGCAGCATACACTAGAAACAAAACTGATAAAGCATTTGTATTTTGCCGGACAAATAAACGGAACAACCGGATACGAAGAAGCAGCAGCGCAAGGAATGATGGCAGGAATAAATGCAGTGCAAAAAATTAGAGGAAAGGAAGCTTTTATTTTAAAACGAGACGAAGCATATATCGGGGTGCTTATAGATGATTTAATTACAAAAGGCGTCGATGAGCCATATAGAATGTTTACAAGCCGAGCCGAATATCGAACGCTTTTACGTCAAGATAATGCCGATTTGAGATTGACTGCAAAATCACATGCAATCGGATTAGCCTCAGATGAACGATTAAAAAGAGTAGAGGAGAAGCAAAGATTGACAGATCTTACAATTCAATTCTTTAAAAAGACAAGTGTCAAACCGGAGGATATTAACCCGATTTTACAAAATAATCAATCCTCACCGGTAAAACAGCAAATGAAATTATTTAAAATTGCGTCACGTCCGCAAATAAATTTTAAAGATTTAGAACAATTACAATCAGTTGCCGATTTTGTCAAAGAAAATAATATAAGTAACGAAATTAAAGAACAAGCAGAAATACATCTAAAATATGCAGGATATATTGAAAAAGAAAAATTAAATGCAGACAAATTAAATAGATTAGAAAATATTTCTATACCGGATAATTTTGATTATGATAAAATTTTGTCTATTTCATACGAAGGAAGAGAAAAATTGAATAAAATAAGACCAAAAACTATTGCACAAGCAAGTAGAATTAGCGGTGTGTCTCCGAGTGATATCTCCGTACTTTTGGTTTATATGGGACGTTGAGAAGTGTGAAGCCTAACAGAAGGAAAAAGGAGCGAGGTGAAAGGTAAAAGTGCGTTGGAAGTTGGAAGACCGAAGTTTTGAGTTTTGTGGTTGTAGAAAAACTCTGTGAAACTCCGCGTACTTTGTGGTTAATAAAAATATAAAATAGCGAAGCTATAACGAAATATACACCGTGCAACTTTGTGTTTCTTTGTGGTTTTTGTAAGTTGTAAGTACGAAGTCCGAAGCTGCCGGCAATAATTTTAGTCAAAAAACATCAAATTTTAAACAAATATTTCAAGTAATACACACAGATAAAACCGAATATAAACACAAAAAATACAGATATTTCAATTTAAAACACTGATTATCAATTAAATAACAAAAATCAATATGACCAAACTTTCACCACTCTCGCAAAATTCTCTTACTTTTTATAGCGAATTAACCGATTTTTTGGTTTCGCATGAAACATTTCAGCTGTTTTACGATAAAGAGTGGGATATGCTCATTACCCAACCCATACCCGAAAATTTAGATTCATATTATAAATCGGCTGCATATAAACCGCATCAACATCAATCAAAATCAATTTTTGATAAAATATATAACTATATCCGTAAGCGCGGATACAAGTACAAATTAGATATTATCAAACAATATAATCCCGCTGCCCAATCTGTTTTGGATTACGGAACGGCAACCGGCGAATTTTTACATTTCTTATCAAAGGAAACGTTTAGAGTTTCGGGCGTAGAGCCAAATAAAAACGCAAGGAACATCGCTAATCAATTACTTGAAAATAAGGTTATGGTTTCCATTGACGATAGCACAAATACTTATGATGTTATCACACTTTGGCACGTGCTCGAACACATACCGAATATTGATGAAATTATTCAAAAATTGAAGCAAAAACTAAATCCGCAGGGTATTATTTTAGTCGCAGTGCCAAATTTTAAATCATTTGATGCGCAATACTACCAAAAACATTGGGCTGCTTATGATGTTCCACGTCATTTATGGCATTTTTCGCCAAAATCTGTAAATAAGCTTTTCCAAAAGCATAAAATGGCTGTAATTGCCCAAAAACCGCTTTATTTTGATAGTTTTTACGTCAGTTTATTGTCAGAAAAGTATAAGCGCGGAAGACAGTGCTTAATCAAAGCTTTTATCAACGGATTGCGTTCTAACATCAAAGC
>CAZSBI010000153.1:0-8850 GCA_964604735.1 uncultured Flavobacteriaceae bacterium
TGTTTATGGCAGTTCATTTAACGAAGTTAGTGGCGTTGTTACCGATGCTATCGATGGATCACCCTTAGCCGGCGCAAATATAATGATTAAAGGCACAACTATAGGCACTACTACCGATTTTGATGGAAGATACACTTTAACAATACCTAACAAACGAGCTCGATTAGTCTTTTCTTATGTAGGATATGATACTCAAACCATACGTGCAAATAGATCTATTATCAATGTTGCATTGGAAGAAGGAGAGCAATTATTAGAAACTGTGGTAGTTACAGCTGCAGGGATTTCCCGTTCTAATAGAAGCTTGGGATATAGTGCTCAGGCTATAAAAACAAAAGAAATGACAGGCAAAAGATTTGATAAAAAAGCTGTGCCTTTTGAACAAGTAAACAATCAAACTACGGTCAGTTTTAACATTAATACACCTTATACCATAAAGTCTGATAACAAAAATTATTCTGTCGAAATGGCTGATTATCAACTACCTGCCGATTATCAATATTATTGTGTGCCTAAAATTGATGAAGATGCCTTTTTGTTGGCAAATATTACCAATTGGGAAAAATACAATTTATTAGAAGGCGAGGCTAACATCTTTTTTGAAAACACTTATATCGGAAAAACCTTGTTAAATGTACGCAGTGCTTCTGATACACTTCAAATATCCTTAGGACGCGATAAAAATATTAGTGTAAGTCGTGAAAAGATGAAAGATTTTACTTCCAAACAATTTATTGGAAACAAAAAAGAAGAAACGCGAGCCTACAAAATTACAGTTAAGAATAACAAATCGCAAGCTATAAATATGCTTGTTTTTGACCAAATACCTGTATCTACGCTTAAAGAAATTAAGATTGAAACGCTCGAAATATCAAAAGCCAAATATGATAAAGAATCAGGTGAGTTGAAATGGAAATTTACTTTAGCACCAAGCAAAAAGAAATCATTTGAATTGCGTTATTCGGTTAAATATCCAAAATATCGCAGTTTAATTATTGAATAGCGAAAGGGATTAAGGAGTGAGGGAAAAGGAGAAAGGTAAAAGGTAAAAGTGCGTTGGAAGACCGAAGTCCGAAGTTGGAAGTTGGAAGTCGGAAGTCCGAAGTTGGAAGACCGAAGCTGGAAGTGTTGAGTTTTTAGTTCTTGGGAAAAGACCCTGAAATGCCTGTTCTGAAGTATTTCGAAAGGTCACATATTATCAATAGCGGAGAAAAGGAAAAGACCCTGAAATGCTTGTTCCGAAGGATTTCGGAAGGTCACACGTTAGTAGCAAAATTGAGACCGTTCCGCGCCCCCAACATTATTAATTCCCAAGCTCTTGTTTTGGCGCGTATTTTTGCATTGGCAAAAATCGTGACAAAACATTGAGGAACAAGGAAAAAGGGGAAAGGTAAAAGTGCGTTGGAAGACCGAAGAGGTTAAGGTATTAAGGAAATAAGGTATTAAGGAGCAAGGGAAAAGGGGAAAGTGAGTTTTTAGTTTGTGGTTGTAAAACTCTGTGAAATTCTGCGTACTTCGTGGTTGTTAAAATAAAAAAGCATCGTGCAATGTGGCGTTTTTTTATGTTTTCTTTTCCAAATTGGCAGTTTATAGTATCCGAAAAACCACTTTTTTTAACATATTTTTAGCTTTTCATCTTTTTATTTTTCACCTTCTTTATGTTCTACAAATTTAGCAAATCGTAATAAAATCAATACTAGGCTGCTGGATTACAAGAAAGAAAATATATATTTTTAACGGAAACTAAAAATACTTTGGAAACTATTTGTGTTTTAAAAGTTTTCATTATATCTTTGCGTCATTAATTACTAAACAAAAGATAGATGAAAGACAAAATCATTCAAAAATCGGCAGAATTACATTTTAAATACGGTATTAAAAACGTAACAATGGATCAGATTGCTCAGGAATTGGGTATTTCTAAAAAAACTATTTACCAATATTTTGTCAATAAAAATGAATTGGTAGCACAAACAGTTGATAGTATTTTCGATCAGATTCAATCAGAAATTGATAAAATTTGCTTGATGAAACTTAATTCCTATCAAGAGTTAATAAGTGTCAAAGCAATTGTTAAAAATATGTTGAGCAAATCGAATATGTCGCCGCATTATCAATTGAAAAAATATTACCCTGAAATTGCTAAAAACTTAGAAGAAAGAAAATTTAAAAGCATTATGGAATGCTTAGAACACAATCTTAATAAAGGAATTAAATCAGGATACTATAAAGAAAATTTAGATAAGGAATTTATCAAACGAATGTATTTTAGCAATACAATAAACCTAATGAATCCGGAGCTTTTTCCACCGGAACAGTTCGATAGAAATACGGCAATGGATATGTTTTTAAATATGTTTTTAGAAGGTATTTCTACCAAAAAAGGACGAAAAAAACTAAAAGAGCTACGATAAATCAATCAAATATTCTTTGATATTGAACAAAAAACATAAGTAAATGAAATACATACATATAATAATAGTATTGTCGCTGTTTCAATTCTCATACGGGCAAGACAAGACTTCGTTTTCGTTGACCGAAGCCATTGAATTTGGTTTAGAAAACAATGCAAATATCAAAAAAGCACAAAATAATGTGCTTAAAGCCAAAAAAAAAGTATGGGAAACTACCTCGATGGGTTTGCCGCAAATTGACGCAACGGCATCATATCAACAGTTTATTGAACAGCCCGTCAACTTAATGCCGGCACGTATTTTTAACCCCCAAGCACCCGCTGATAAGTATGTGCCTGTAAAATTCGGAACCGAACAAAATATGAAGTGGACAGCAACGCTAAAACAACTTATTTTTAGCGGTTCTTATTTGGTCGGATTGCAATCGTCAAAAACGTTTAAAAAGATTTCGGAAAATGCCGAAGTCAAGACGCGTCAAAAAATTAAAGAGGCAATTGTTAATGCCTACGGAAACGCTTTGTTGACAAGCGAAAGCATTAAAATACTGCAAAATAATATAACAACGGTTGACAAAAATCTGTTTGAAGTACAACAAATGTTTGCCAACGGTTTGGTCGAAGAAACCGATGTAGAACAATTGCAAATTACTCTTGCCAATCTGAAAAATCAAGTCGATTATATGCAACGTATGAACAAAATTGCTTATGAAATGCTCAATTTTACTTTGGGTCGAAAAACAAACGCGCCTATAGAATTGACCGATACCATCGAAAGTTTAAAAGACCAAGGTATGCAACTCGATTTGCTGCAATCTGATTTTAAAGCGGATAATAATATCGATTTTATGATTGGTAAGAACCAAGTAAAAGCCAAAAAATTGCAATTAAAATACGAGAAAACAAAAGCCTTGCCAACTATTGCAGCTTTTGTTAATTACGGCAAAAATGCCTACAATAATGACTTTGAATTTTTTGACAGTAATCAAGCTTGGTACGAACAGTCTTTGTTTGGAGTCAATATCAATATTCCGATTTTTAGCAGTTTGGGCAGAACGGCACGCGTGCAACAAGCCAAAATTGATTATGAAAATGCACAAATCGACTTGTCAGAACAAGAAAAACAATTAAGCCTGCAATACAACAGAGCTAAAAATGAATATGAGCACAGTTTTAAAAACTATAATATTGCCAAAGACAACTTGCGATTGGCCGAAAAAATTGAAAGTAAAGAACTAATCAAATTCAAAGAAGGCGTAGGCAATAGTTTTCAGCTCAATCAGGCTCGAATGCAATTGTATCAGGCGCAACAACAATATTTACAGTCGATTATAGAAATTATCAACAATAAAGTTTCCTTAGAAAATCTTATAGGAAAATAATAGGAATTAATAAAAAAACAGGTAAATAAATTAAGCATATTATCAATAATAAATTATGAAAAATATATTCAAAATAGCAATCTTTTTACTGATATTTTCGTCGTGTAAAAATGAAAAACCGGAACAAGCCGGCGATTTAAGAAGTCAAAAAGTTCAGTTAGAAAAACAAATAGATAGTCTTAATAAATTGCTCATCGAAGTAGATAAGCAATTGGGTATGGATAAGGAGGAACAAATTGCCGAAATAGACGCAAGGCAAGTATCACTTCAAAATTTTGAACATTATATAGAATTGCAGGGCAATATAGCTACCGATGGCAATGTAATGGTTATACCAGAAGCAATGGGAAAAGTGAAGAAAATTTACAAAAAAGAAGGCGACAGAGTACGCAAAGGACAAGTGCTGATGCTGCTTGACAACTCATTGATACGCAATCAGATAGCCGAAGTGCAAACCCAATATAGTTTGGCAAAAACAGCTTACGAACGTCAAAAACGCTTGTGGGATCAAAAAATAGGTTCCGAAATGGCTTATTTGCAAGCCAAAACCAATATGAACTCTTTGCTCAGAAAGTTGGGTACTTTGCGCTCTCAATTGGCAAAATTTAATGTTAAGTCGCCCATCACCGGAACTCTTGATGACTTAATGATTAAAGAAGGCGAGATGGCAGCACCACAGCGTCCGGTTGCTCGTGTAATCAATTTGCAAAAGGTATATGCACAAGCCGATGTGTCCGAAAAATATTTACCGAATATCAAAAAAGGAACACAAGTAGTTATCGAATTTCCCGAATTGCAAAAAACAATCAAATCGACGGTGAGTTCCGTAGGAAGTTTTATTCATCCCAATAACCGTACATTTAAGATTCGAGTTGATTTGTTAAACCTTGATATGTCTTTGAAACCAAATTTGACAGGCAATATCAAAATAAAAGATCTGTCTTTGAAAGATGTCGTTGTGCTACCCATTTCATTGGTTCAAGAGGATAGAAACGGTAATAATTATGTATTTGCTTTACAAGCTACTGAAGGTGAAAATAATGTTTATACAGTAACCAAAAAAGTATTAGAATTAGGCAAGATGTACAAGGGAAAAGTAGTCGTAAAATCCGGTTTACAAACCAATGATTTGTTGGCATTGCAAGGCGCACGCGGTTTGACAGAAGGCGATAAAGTAAAAATATCAAATTTAGCAAGTCTATCAAAAGACAAAACATCAAAAAAACAAGAAGAAGCAAAAAAACCGCTTACGCATACTGTTAAAAAAGGGGAAACGCTTTTTAGCATACATAAAAAATACAATGTCTCTCTTGATGATTTAAAGAAATGGAATAAATTGAAAAACAACAATGTTCATGTAGGGCAAAAGTTGCAGGTTTCACTGTAAGTGCATAAGATATTTAACTTGCTAATCAAAAATACCAATAAGGCACTTATGTGACTTAATAAAAACAAGTAAAAGAAACAGAAAATGAAAAAAATATATAAACAGTTTGCTCTTTCAACAGGCGCCTTAAAAAATGTAAATACCGTTAAACTGGTCATCGCATTATTGACTTTTGGCGGTTTGTTTTCGTATCTAAATATGCCTCGCGAAGCTTTTCCTGATGTAGCAGCACCAGAGGTTTTTGTAACAACACCTTATCCGGGTAACTCGGCAGAAGATATCGAAAATCTGATTACACGTCCGCTCGAAACAGAGTTCAAAAAAATTAAAGGTATTGATGAAATTAATTCAACCTCAAAAGCAGGATTCTCAAGCATCGACGTAAAATTTACCTTTGATGTTGACCCCGATAAAGCCCTGTCAGATGTAAAAGACAAAATAGATGAGGCTATGGGTAATAAAGAATGGCCTACCGATTTACCACAAGACCCAAAGTCGATGAAATTGGATTTTTCGGAGCTAAAACCCATTATGAATGTCAATATTTCGGGAGATTACACACCCGAAAAACTCAAGAAATTTGCCGAATATTTGCAAGATAAAATTGAACAGTTACCACAAATTTCGGCCGCCGATATTCGCGGTGTGCAAGACAAAGAAGTTGAAGTGGCTGTCGATTTAAACCAAATGGTTAGTCGTAACATCAGTTTTAATAATATTGAACAAAGTATCAAAAATGAAAACCTGACTATTTCGGCCGGCGATATCAAAGAAGGTGGCATCCGTAGAAATGTGCGTGTGATAGGTGAGTTTAAAAATCCGAAGGAAATTGAAAATTTGGTTATCAGAAAAGCCAAAGACAAGATTACTTACTTAAAAGATGTAGCCAAAGTGCGTTACAAACAACAAGAAGCCGAGAGTTATGCGCGTGAGTATGGCAAGCCGGTAGTTATGCTCGATATTAAAAAACGAAGTGGCGCCAATCAGATTGAAGCCTCTGACTTAATCAAAGAACTAATTGAAGATACCAAAGCCAATATTTTTCCTAAAAATGTAAGTGTTTCAATTACCAATGACCTATCAAATAAAACACGTACACAAGTAGCCGATTTAGAAAATAGTATTATTTTAGGAATGATACTCGTAGTGGCTGTGCTTATGTTTTTTATGGGGTTTCGCAATGCTTTGTTTGTCGGAATTGCTATTCCATTGTCTATGTTGATGTCATTTTTAATATTATCGGCAATGGGTGTAACCCTTAACACAATGGTGCTTTTTGCCTTGGTTTTGGCGCTTGGTATGTTGGTGGATAACGGTATTGTAATTGTCGAAAATATTTACCGTTTCAGGCAAGAAGGCTATAAACCTTTTGATGCGGCAAAAAATGCCGTAGGCGAAGTGGCTTGGCCAATTATTGCTTCAACCGCAACCACCTTAGCCGCTTTTATTCCCTTGGCATTTTGGCCCGGCATTATAGGTGAGTTTATGAAATATTTACCCATTACATTAATCATCGTATTGTCTTCATCGCTGTTTGTAGCATTGGTAATCAATCCGGTATTGACAATGGAGTATATGAAATTGGAAGAAAAAGCTATTTCAACTAAAAAAGTAATACGCAATTCACTGATATTTTTAGTATTGGGTATTTTGGCATTTGTAGCAAAATCAGTTTGGACAAAGAACAATCCGGGTGTAGAAAGCAATACACCGGGCGCCTTAAACGCTATTGGTCTGCTTCTGATTTTATTAGCTATTTGGCAATTTATGTACCATATGGTTTTGGTCAATGTAATCAATTGGTTTCAAGCAAGCTTTTTGCCTTGGTTAGAAAATGTATATGAAAAATTACTCAAATTTGCCCTACGTGGCAAAAATGCATACTTGTTTTTTGTAGGCACATTTTTATTATTGGTATTTTCAGGAATGCTATTGAATGTATTTCCACCTAAAACAAGTTTTTTCCCCAATACACAACCTAATCAGATTTATGTTTTCATAGAACATCCCATTGGAACAGATATCGAAGTAGTTGATAAATTTACAAAAGATATTACTCAAAAAGTACAACAATATTTTGATGACAACGACTACAATTTCTTACTGACTTCAATGATTGAACAAGTTGGCGAAGGCACAGGCGACCCCAATAAAGGACCGCAGGGCGGTAAAACACCTAACAAATCGAAAATCACATTAGATTTTGTCGATTTTAAATATCGAAGAGGAATGAATTCTTCAAAAATTCTAAACGATGTACGGGCTTTAATCAAAGGTTATGCAGGAGTTAAAATATCAGTCGATAAAAACCAGAATAAACCACCTACCGGCGCACCTGTCGATTTAGAATTAACCGGCGACGATTATGACGTATTGCTAAAAGAAGCCATCAAAGTCAAAAAATATTTAGACGAAGCGAATGTTCCGGGCATTGAAAATCTGCAAATCTCAGTCGATAAAAATAAACCCGAATTGCCAATTATTATCGATCGCGAAAAAGCAGGAAGATTGGGCATAAAAACCGGACAAGTAGGTATGGCTTTGCGTACCTCGATCTACGGAAAAGAAGCAGACAGATATAAAGACGGCGATGACGATTACCCGGTCAATGTACGTTTGGACAAACAATATCGTTACGATCGCGAAAATCTACTCGATCAGCATATTGTGTATCGCGACCAACAAAGCGGCAAGATTGTCAGCGTGCCTATTTCGGCGTTTGCAACTATGAAACCCGCATCGAGTTTTAGTGCCATCAAGCGAAAAGACTTAAAGCGCGTTATTGCAATTACTTCAAATGTTTTAGAAGGTTATAATGCCAACGAAATTGTCGAAAAATTAGACAAACGTATGGCAAAATATAAAATGCCTCATAGCATCTCGTACGAATTTCAAGGAGAACAAAAAGAAATGAAAAAAAATATGGGCTTCTTGTCAAAAGCTTTGATGATTGCCATTTTTATGATTTTCTTAATCTTGGTATCACAATTTAATTCAATGAGCACACCCGTAATTATTTTACTTACCGTTGTGTTGAGTATGATTGGTGTTTTCTT
Organism: uncultured Flavobacteriaceae bacterium; assembly: GCA_964604735.1. Lineage (GTDB taxonomy): Bacteria > Bacteroidota > Bacteroidia > Flavobacteriales > Flavobacteriaceae > WGBX01. The sequence goes on from CAZSBI010000153.1 coordinate 8,236, forward strand.
GGGGTTAATTATAATGCGACAAGACTTTATTGTAGTAATGACTATGATTGGTATTATTTCGCTGGCAGGAATTGTGGTGAATAATGCCATTGTATTGCTAGATTACACCCTGCTGACCATTAAGCGAAAACGCTTAGAAGCCGGACTTGCTGAGGAAGATAAAACCCCAACAAATTTGGCTTTTGACAGTTTGGTAGAAGCCGGAAAAACACGTTTGCGTCCTGTATTATTGACAGCTATTACCACAGTATTGGGGCTAATACCTTTGGCAATCGGGTTAAATATAGACTTTGTCGGTTTATTTACGCATTTTGACCCAAATATATACTTAGGAGGCGAAAACGTAGCCTTTTGGGGACCTATTGCTAAGGCAGTTATTAACGGATTGAGCTTTGCTACATTCTTGACCTTGGTAATTGTGCCGGTGATGTTTTTTATCCAATTTAAAATTAAAAACAGAATGGGGTAAAAGGGAAAAGGAGCAAGGTAAAAGGGAAAAGGAGAAAGTGCGTTGGAAGTCGGAAGACCGAAGGGGGTTAAGGTATTAAGGAAATAAGGTATTAAGGAGGAAGGAGAAAGGAACGAGGTAAAAGGAGAAAGGAGCGAGGTAAAAGG
>CAZSBI010000154.1:0-10048 GCA_964604735.1 uncultured Flavobacteriaceae bacterium
GAACAAAATTTGAAACGCTACCGCGAACAAATGGACAGGATAGGTTTTTCATTCGATTGGTCAAGAGAAATTAGAACTTCTGTCCCAAAATACTATAAGTGGACACAAGCCATTTTCTTACAAATTTTTTATTTGAATGATACTGCGACCACCGACAAAGCAGAAAGTATAGATGTGCTTATCAAACATTTTGAAAGCGAAGGAAATATTAATATCAATGCCGCTTGCGATAGCAATACCGAAAAGTTTTCGGCAAGCGACTGGCATAAATTTTCTGCCTTGAAAAAAGATGAAATATTACATCAATATCGCCTTGCTTATCTTAAAGAAACCGAAGTAAATTGGTGTCCTGCCCTAGGAACTGTATTGGCAAATGACGAAATTGTAAACGGCGTTTCCGAACGCGGCGGTCATCCGGTTGTACGCAAAAAAATGTTGCAATGGATTATGCGAATTACCGCCTATGCCGAACGATTACTTAATGATTTAGATACACTCAATTGGTCAGACTCTATTAAAGAAGTGCAGCGTAATTGGATAAATAAATCCGTTGGTGCTTCTATTTGGTTTAATATTGATAATACTGACAAAAAAATGGAGGTCTTTACCACACGCGCCGATACACTTTTTGGTGCAACATTTATGGTAATGGCGCCCGAACACGAATTGGTTGACCAAATTACTACCGATGAATATCGCGATAAAATAAAAGCCTACCAAGCACAAGCTGCCGGCAAAAGCGAACGCGAACGAATGTCAGAAGTAAAAGTAAAAACCGGACAGTTTACAGGTGCTTACGCCATAAATCCGGTCAATAATGCCAAGATTCCTATTTGGATAAGCGATTATGTTTTAGCCGGTTACGGAACAGGAGCTATTATGGCCGTGCCTGCCGGTGACCAACGCGATTACGAGTTTGCAAAACAATTTGATATCCCGATTATCAATATTTTTGAAGGAAGCGATATCAGCGAAAAAGCCAACGAAAATAAAAATGCCGTACTTGCAAACTCCGATTTCTTAAACGGGTTGCCCGCCAAAGACGCTATTCCGAAAATGATTGAAAAATTAGAAAAAATGGGAGTGGGTAAAGCAGAAATTAATTATCGTTTGCGCGATGCCGTTTTCTCACGCCAGCGTTATTGGGGCGAGCCTTTCCCTATTTACTACAAAAATGGCGTAGCAACCGCTATTGCAGAAAAACATTTGCCCATAGAATTGCCCGAAGTAGAAAAATACTTACCAACCGAAGACGGACGTCCGCCATTAGGCAATGCCGAAGTATGGGCTTGGGACGAAGCAAACGAAAAATTGGTATCAACTTCGCTAATCGATAATAAAACTATCTTCCCGATGGAACTCAATACAATGCCCGGCTGGGCAGGCAGCTCTTGGTATTTTAATCGCTATATGGATCCGAATAATGATGATGAAGCCTTCGGAAAAGATGCCGTAAACTATTGGCAAAAAGTCGATTTATATCTCGGTGGCAGCGAACACGCTACCGGACATTTGTTGTATAGCCGTTTTTGGCAAAAATTCTTGTTCGATATCGGTCGTGTGCCCGAACCCGAATTTAGCGTTAAACTGATAAACCAAGGTATGATTTTAGGCACTAGCGCTTTTGTTTATCGTATCAAAAATACCAACAAATTTGTGTCGTTAGGACTTAAAAATGACTATGAAACCGATGCCTTACACGTCGATGTGAATTTTGTCGATGACTACGATTTCTTAGATATCAATAAATTTAAAGCTTGGCGTACTGAATATGCCGATGCCGAATTTATTTTGGAAGATGGCAAATATAAAGTGGGACGTGAAGTAGAAAAAATGTCAAAATCGAAGTACAATGTAATGAATCCCGATGATATTGTCAATAAATACGGCGCCGATACTCTGCGTATGTACGAAATGTTCTTAGGACCTATCGAAGATGCAAAACCTTGGAATATTGCCGGTATCAAAGGAGTGCATAACTTCTTGCGTAAATTTTGGGCATTGTTCCACAACGACGGTATATTTGATGTTTCCTTGGAAGACCCCACCGAACAAGAACTCAAAATATTGCATAAAACCATCAAAAAAGTAACTGATGATATCGAAAACTTTTCGTTTAATACAGCAGTTAGTCAGTTTATGATTGCCTTAAATGATTTGAGCAAATTAAAAACTCATAAACGTAAGATATTATCGCCCTTAGTCGTGTTATTGTCGCCTTTTGCACCGCATTTGGCCGAAGATTTATGGGACGAACTTGGTCACGATGGCGAAAGCATTGCCTTTGAGCCCTACCCGAAATATCAAGAACGGTACTTGCGCGAAAGCAATAAAACATATCCGATTATGCTTAATGGTAAAATGCGTCACAAAATTGATTTTCCGACCAATATGAGCAAAGACGAAATTGAAAAAAATGTATTGGCAGACGAAAAAGTAAAAGCAATTTTAGCCGATAAAACCATTAAAAAAGTGATTGTTGTACCGGGAAAAATTGTAAATATTGTTGTTTAATTTATAATCATTTACTATGCTATACGAGAAAAAAATAATTGCGCTGTCAAATGCCGTTTATGATACTTTTAATGGCAATCTGAACGAATCCAATATGATGCTTACTACGGGCGATACCATTAAGCAAATGATATTTTTTGAGGAAATTTATGACGAAATAGATGCTAAACAAACTCTTGAGGAAATCAAAAAAAATGTTGCAAATATTATTGATAGCAATAAGTTTATAAAAGCTTATTTTGTGCGAGAATTATCAATACCACAAGAAGAATTTAATTTTATTGCCCATGTAGAATACCAAAGATGGCTAAAAAAACAAAGAAATAAGTAAAAATTGTAAATGTTTTTTGTAACTTTGAGGAGAAATTATTTGCCCAAAAAAAATTGAAAAAAAGAAAATATCTTACCCCGAAAACCACAGTTTTCAAAGTATCTAAAACACGAATAATACTTGGTGTAGCTATTGGTCTGTTTTATGCTGTAATTTTCTACTCATTATTATATGTATTTAGAGAGGGATTACGCTTTGTAAATGTATTTGGCGATTTTGATATATGGGTGCTTTCAGACAAGGAGGTCAACACCTACAATTTATTGTTTGCTTATTTATCTATTATTATAGCTACATCCATTGCTTTTCAATTTGTTATTGACAGACCTAAACGGCTATTTACTAAAAAGAATTATCTGCAAAAAAGTATTATTATTGAGCAAAGGCTAACAAGTTGGTGCTTTTTAAATACTTTTGGAAAAATTGCATTTTTTATAATTATACTTTATGGTAGCGGCTTTAAGAAAGGTGTATATCTGTTGCATCTAGATTCCGTTTACAATTACTTTTTTATATTGGTAATTCTTGTTTTGTTTTTACAAATGTGGAACAGCATTCGTTTCGTTTTTAAACAAAACAGCTTAAAATGGATGTTATTTTCATTTATAGCTATGTCAATTATGGCTTTTGCTTTATCTAAATTCAATCTAATTGATTACCATAAAATTAATAAAGTCTATTTTGATTCGGACCCGTATGCCAAATACGATCTTCAACTTCCGGAATCTGACATTTATAACAAAATCGGGTATGACAATAAATTTTTTATCGATAAAATATATTTGGTAAAAGATAAGCATCAAGACAAAGCAATAATTGTGTTTGAAAATAAAGTAATTCCCTTGAAAGAATTAGCCAATGCGTTAGTTCAAACCAACAATAGCAGGAGAGAGGAAGAAAAATCACTTGCTGCTTTTAAGTCCCTCATTGATAAGAATATACAAATGACTACTTATCAGTTGTTCATAGATAAGGATATACAAATGGCAACAGTCAATCGCTTAAAAAGTGAGATAGCAAAAACCGGCATATCTCGCATAGTGTACGCCGTGTTGCCTAAAAACAGAAAATACGACCCAAGATATTATAGACATTACACTATTAATAAGAAATTGCAAAGCGATGTCAATGATTCTACAGCAACGGATTTAAACAAAAAGTTGAATGCTTATGCTAATAAAATTGTTATAGAACAATCTAATTCGGGCGATACATATATCAATGATACATTAATTGATAATGCTAAAATCAAACAAAAACTTAATGAATTGATTACAAAAAACAAGGATTATGTTGTCAAGTACTACATAAATGACAATATCAATTACGCTGATTATCTAAAAATTAATGCTTACATTATTGATATTATTGCAAAACTCAGAAATGAATATGCTCAAACAGCCTACCAAAAATTTTATAAATCTTTAGAAAGAGATGAACGTAAAAAAATAAGAGATACTATTGCTCTTAATATTTTTGAAATTAGCTCATCTGCCGAAAAATATTTTCCAAGAAAGAAAAAAGAATAAATACAGAACAAACTATTGAGAAAAATATGGAGAAAACCTTTCACCAAAAAGTTATAGAAGTGGTACAGCAAATCCCCTACGGAAAAGTAACTACTTATGGCACAATTGCCGAATTTTTAGGCAGCAAACGAAGCGCACGTATGGTAGGTTGGGTACTCAATAGTCAAAAAAATAATATTAATATTCCGGCTCACCGCGTAGTAAACAGAAAGGGATTACTTACCGGAAAAACACATTTTCAGGGCATTAATCTAATGCAAAATTTATTAGAAAGCGAAGGTGTTAAAGTAGTTGATAATCAAATTGTAGATTTGGAAAAATATTTATGGAAACCCCAATCAACCTAATTTTTTAACTAAAAATCCGGCAACAATTATCAAAACTTGCAAATTTTGCAAGTTTTGATGATTTTTAGTGTATATTTGCAATATGGAAGAAAAGATTAGAAGAAAATATTACCTTGGTAAGTTATTGTCTTACAAAGACGAAGATATCATAAAAGTTGTAACAGGCTTACGCCGTTCCGGTAAATCAACTCTATTGCAAATATTCAGAGATGATTTGTCAAAAAATAAAATATCAGACAAACAAATACAATTTTACAATTTTGAGTTGCCTGAAAATTTTCTCAACAAGACTTGGGACAAACTCTATTTTGAAATAAAATCAAAACTACAACCGGACAAAATGAATTACATCTTTCTTGATGAAATTCAAAACATTGCAGATTTTGAAAAATTGGTTGACGGGCTTTACGCTACGGAAAACACTGATATTTATATTACAGGTTCTAATGCAAATTTATTATCGAGTGAGTTAGCAACTTTGTTAAGCGGTAGATATATTGAAATTTCATTATTGCCTTTTTCATTCTCCGAGTATTTAGAAGGAAGAAAAATAGACACAAGCAATAAATATCTAAATTACGAAGCCTTATTTTATGATTTTGTAAATGAAACCTCATTGCCCAAAGGAATTGATTTACGAAACGAAGGATATGATAAAATATATGAGTATTTGGAGGCTTTATATGCAACAATTATTGAAAAAGACATCACACAAAGACATAAAATCTATGACAAAAGAGCATTTGGTAATCTTGTAAGATTTTTGGCAAACAATATTGGAAATCAAGTTTCACCAAGTAGTATTTCTAAGGCATTAAAGGCTGATAATCAAAATATTCATCACAGCACCATTGAAAAATATATCGACTATCTTGTCGAAAGCTTTGTGTTTTATAGAGTTAATCGCTTTGATATAAAAGGAAAAAAACAATTGGCTACTTTAGAAAAATATTACATTGTAGATGTCGGATTATTAAATGTATTAGTTGGTAGAGAAAGAACAGCCGATAGGGGTCATATTCTCGAAAATATTGTATATCTTGAATTATTAAGAAGGGGATATAAAGTCTGGACAGGTAGATTGCGTAATGCAGAGGTGGATTTTACGGTGAAAAATCGAGAAGGAGAAATTGAATATTATCAAATTTCTTGGGAAATATCAAATGAAGAAACTCAAAAAAGAGAATTTGCCCCATTAGAATCCATAAAAGATAATTATCCGAAATTTTTATTGACAACTGAGAATTTTACTCAAAATAAATCCGGAATAATTCATAAAAATGTATTTGAATGGTTATTAGAAAAAAATCCATAAAAAAAACCAAATCAGGATAAATCTTTATGCCTAAAACATCCTACAATATGATCATTGATCATTCCGGTAGCCTGCATATGTGCATATACAACGGTAGTGCCGACGAATTTGAATCCGCGTTTTTTTAAATCTTTCGATATCTTGTCGGACAATTCGGTATTGGCAGGCACTTCTGCATCGGTTTGCCAATGGTTAACAATCGGTTTATGATTGACAAAAGCCCAAATATAGTTAGCAAATGAACCAAATTCCGCTTGTACTTTTATAAATGCCTGCGCATTGCTAATAGTAGCTTTTATTTTTAATTTGTTTCGGATAATGCCGGCGTTAGACAATAACGCTTCAAACTTATCTTGCTCATACAAAGCAATTTTTTGATAATCGAAATTGTCAAAAGCTAGTCTAAAATTTTCTCTTTTTCGTAGTATCGTTATCCAACTAAGTCCCGCTTGAAAAGTTTCGAGTGTTAAAAACTCAAATAACTTTTGGTCGTCATAAACAGGAACGCCCCACTCCTTGTCGTGGTAGTCGATATACAATTGATCTGTTCCTGCCCATTGGCATCTTAATTTTGACATCATAATAATTTTCATCTAAGATAAAAATAATTTTTCATATCTTTATCCGAACGAAAAAAACAAATATTTTTGCCACAAAATAAACTTAAAATAATAGAATGTCCTCGTGATGCTATGCAAGGCATTAAAAATTTTATTGATACCGATAAAAAAATCAGGTATATACAAAGTTTGTTAAACGTAGGTTTCGACACAATTGATTTTGGCAGTTTTGTATCGCCCAAAGCTATTCCGCAGATGCGTGACACAGCGCAAGTTGTCGAAGCACTCGACTTATCAGAAACCCATACAAAATTACTAGCCATAATTGCCAATATGCGTGGTGTAAATGATGCTGTACAGTATGAACAAATCGATTATTTGGGTTATCCTTTTTCGTTATCGGAGATTTTTCAGATGCGTAATACCTCAAAAACCATTGGGCAGTCTTGCGACTTACTCAAGCAAATAATGGACACCGCCGAGAAATATAACAAGCAGGTAAATGTATATTTTTCTATGGGATTTGGCAATCCGTACGGCGATCCGTGGAACGAGGAAATTGTAGAAGAATGGGTAGTAAAAGTAAAAGCAATGGGCGTTAAAATTATTTCGCTTTCCGACACGGTTGGCTCTGCCGACGCCGATAGTATTCGTCGTATTTTTTCGTATCTCATTCCAAAATATCCCGAAATTGAATTTGGTGCACATTTGCATACGCACCCAAAATCGTGGTTTGACAAGGTAGATGCCGCCTTTTCGGCAGGATGTCAACGTTTTGATAGTGCCATCAAAGGTTTTGGCGGTTGCCCAATGGCAAAAGACGAATTAGTAGGCAATTTGCCCACCGAAAAATTACTGTCATATTTTACCCAAAAAAAAGCCCCGAACGACATCAACACAACCGCTTTTGAAAACGCTTATAACGAAGCACAACGTGTGTTTTTGATTTAGCTGTTGGCTGTTGGCTTTTGGCTGTTAGCTGTTGGCTATTAGCTTATCGGGACGTGCTGTCGCTCCTATTGTCGCTCTGTCGGAATGACACGTCCGCTATTGTATTTATTGTATTTTGTCAGAATTCAAAACTCAACACCGGTGACTTCGATACTATTTTTCCTCGTTCCTTGTAGAAATCTCCCGATAGCTATCGGGACAGCCAGCTACTTCGGACTTCCGACTTCAACCGCACTTTTCCCTCGTTCATCGCTCCTTTCTCCTTAATACCTTAACACCTTTACTCCTTAATACCTTAACACCTTAACCCCCTTCCCTCACTTCTTTTTCTTCCAAGTGTCGCGTAGGGTAACGGTGCGGTTAAAGACTAATTTATCCTTAGTTGTGTCGGGATCAACGACAAAATAGCCTAAGCGGGTAAATTGAAATTGATCGCCGGGTTTAACATTTTTTAAACTTGGTTCTAAGCGGGCTTTATTGTCTATGTGTAAAGAATCGGGATTGATAAATTCTAAGAAATTCTTGTCTTTATGCCCGTCAGGTGCTTCATCGCTAAATAATCTGTCGTAAATTCTGATTTCGGCAGGAATGCTATGAGCAACGGTAACCCAATGCAAAGTGCCTTTTACTTTTCGCTTACTTTCTTCTGTTCCGCTACCGCTTTTACTCAATGGGTCGTAAGTAGCGTGTATTTCGGTTATATTGCCGTCGGCATCTTTGACTACCGATTCGCCTTTGATAATATATGCATTTTTCAAACGAACTTCCTTGTTCAAGGTTAATCTAAAAAATTTACGATTGGCAGATTCTTTAAAGTCGTCACGTTCTATATACAATTCTTTGGCAAAGGGTATTTCGCGATATCCTGCACTTTCGTCTTCCGGATTATTTTCAGATTTTAAGTATTCTACTTTATCATCCGGATAATTATCAATAATTAGTTTTACAGGGTCGAGTACAGCCATTCGGCGTTCGGCTATTTTGTTTAAATGATCGCGTACTGAAAACTCCAAAAGGGCAACGTCTGTTACGTTTTCACGTTTTGAAATACCTGACAATTCGCTAAAATTCACAATAGATTCCGGAGTATATCCTCTACGACGCAAACCCGAAATGGTAGGCATACGCGGGTCGTCCCAACCCTTAACGTATCCTTCGTTAACCAACTGTAAGAGCTTGCGTTTGCTCATTACGGTGTAGCTCAAATTTCGACGGGCAAACTCGCGTTGCTTAGGTTTGTGACCATCGGTATATACTTGGTCAACATACCACTCGTACAAAGGGCGATGAGGTTTAAACTCCAAAGTACATAAGGAATGTGTAATTTGTTCTAAATAATCTGATTCACCGTGTGTCCAATCATACATCGGGTAGATTTTCCAAGCTTCTCCGGTACGGTGGTGGGCTTTGTGCAAGATACGATACATAATTGGGTCGCGCATATGCATATTGGTATGCGCCATATCAATTTTGGCTCTGAGCACGCGTGTGCCGTCTTCAAAATCGCCTTGACGCATTTGTTCAAATAATTGTAGATTTTCTGCAACACTTCGGTCTCTAAAAGGGCTGTTGGTTCCCGCTTCGGTAGGCGTGCCTTTTTGGGCGGCAATTTCCTCCGAAGTTTGATCATCGACATAAGCCTTTCCTTCTTTAATCATTTGGACTGCCCAATCGTAGAGTTGTTGAAAATAATCAGATGAATAGAGCTCTTTGTCCCATTGAAATCCCAACCACTTGATATCTTTTTTGATAGCATCGACGTATTCTTGCTCTTCTTTGGCAGGGTTGGTATCGTCAAAACGTAGATTTACAGGGGCATTATAGGTTTTTCCTAAGCCAAAATTAAGACAAATAGAGGCGGCGTGTCCAATATGCAAATAGCCATTGGGCTCGGGCGGAAAACGAAAACGTAATTTGTCTTTGGCTAAGCCGTTTTGAAGGTCTTCTTCAATGATGAGTTCTATAAAATTCAATGATTTTTTTTCTTCTGACATAATATATTATTTACGAAAGCAAAAATACAATATTTTTTTTTGCCGTCAATCAAAGATATTGATAATAAGAAAATCGAAAATCTTGATTAAAACAATTTGTGTAACTTTGTCGCAAATGAATATACAATCGACTTTCAAAAGTTGCATTTACAACTTGAATTTAGGTATTGTTAGAAATATTTTTATTATATCCTTACTTTTTTGCATTGCCCAAAAAAGTAACAAAAAATGCTAGGCTTACGAGAATTTATCTAAATTTTTTATTCGCTCCCTAAACTATCTGAACTCGCACAAAGCTTTGTGTTTCAATCGATAATTTTATTAAAAACAAAAATTGTTTTTCTAAACAGCTTTTTCTGTTGCTCGAACAACAGATAGTTTTTAACGTCCGCTTATTTCAAATTTTACGATAATTTCTCGTAGGCCGAGGGTGATTGATTCAATCTTATTTAATAGATTTAGAATTCTATATGTTCTAATGTAAGAAATCGAAAATCTTGATTAAAA
>CAZSBI010000155.1:0-2952 GCA_964604735.1 uncultured Flavobacteriaceae bacterium
ACTAATATAATTTTATAAAATAAATATTTAAAAAATGGCAATTTTAGGACAAATACAGAAAAGGACAAGTGTTTTAATTGGAATTATTGCGCTGGCATTATTCGCTTTTGTAATTCAAGGATTACTTAAAAATTCATCACAGATAGGCAGAGGATCACGAAATGTTATCGCCGAAATTGATGGTCGAAAAATGGCAACAGAAGATTTTCAGAAAAGAGTAGCATTATTGCAAAAAAATAATCCGAGAATCTCGAATATGCAAGCCGTAAAAAGTGTTTGGGATCAAATAGTAAAAGAGGGCGTTCTAAACAATCAATTTGATAAACTAGGCATTAATGTTGGTGGAGAAAAATTGAGAGAACTAATCATCAATGACCCGGGCATTAAACAATCTTTCACCAATCAACAAACCGGACAATTTGACGAAGAAGCACTTCTAAAATACATTGATGCTGTTGACAACAAAAAAGTCAGCAAAGAAGCCATAGAAGCTTGGAAAGCTTATGAACGAGATCTGATCGAAAAAGAAAAAGAAAAAATCTATTTCGACATGGTCAAAGCTGCTATAAAACCTACTTTAAAAGAAGGCGAATGGTATTATCACTTCGAAAACGACGCTGTTGATTTTAAATACGCAGCCGTAGCATACAGAACTATTCCTGATTCAACTGTCAGTGTAAGCAAGCAAGAAATCAGCTCTTATGTACAAAAACATCAAGACCGATACAAAGTTGAAGAAGGACGTGATATAGAATATGTACTTATTCCGCTTGAAGCCTCACAAGAAGATATTGAACAAACAAAAAAAGAACTGGCTAAAATAAAAGGCGATTTCGAAAAAGCAGAAGACGGCGAAGCTTTTGCACAATTAAAATCTGATGTTAAACAAAGAGCTGGTTTCTTTTCAAAAGACAAACTCGTTAAACAATATGCAGATGAAATCATCAAACTAAATACAGGTGAGGTATTTGGACCATACGAATTTAACAAAAAACTTTACCTAACCAAAGTGCTTGAAACCAAGACATTACCGGATTCAGCCAAAGCTGCACATATATTAATTGCCTTTAAAGGTTCACGTAGCGCAGCTCCGGATGTAACACGCACAAAAGAACAAGCACAAAAAAGAGCTGATAGCATATTGAAAGTTGTAAAAGCAAATCCGAAAAAATTTGCTGACTACGCCAAAGAATTATCTGACGGTCCTACCAAAACAAAAGGTGGCGATCTTGGTTGGTTTACATACGGTGCAATGGTACCCAAATTTAACGACTTTGTATTTGAAGGCAAAAAAGACAAAATGGGAATTGTTGAAACAATGTTTGGTTTCCATGTAATTAAAATAAATGATTTAACCGAACCGGAAAAATTGGTCAAAACAATCTCAATTATCAAAAATATTGAACCAAGTTCAAAAACCGAAAATGACACCTATGCCAAAGCTGCACAATTTGCTGCTGACGCTATGAATGCCAAAGACTTTAAAGCATTTGCCAAAGAAAATAATTACACCGCAAAACCTGTTTTAAAAATTGGTCGTTTTGAAGACAATGTTACCGGAATCGGTCAAAACAGAGAAATTGTTCGCTGGGCATACAATAACAATCGACAAATTGGTGATATTGCCAAATTTGATATCGAAAAAGGACATGTTATTGTAAAATTGACAGGTAAAAGAGATAAAGGTATTATGTCTGCCGAAGAAGCTTCTGCACTTGTAAAACCAATACTATTAAAGAAAAAGAAAGCCGAAATCATCAAACAAAAATTAACAGGCGAAAACTTGACAGAAATTGCTAAAAATGCAAATGCAAAAGTAGGTGTTGCAACAGGTGTTACACTTAAAACTGCAATGATTCCCGGATTTGGCAAAGAACCAAAGGTAGTAGGTTATGCTTTTGGACTCGAACCGGAATCTATTTCAAAACCAATTGAAGGAAATATAGGTGTTTACGTAATCAAAACGCTTAAAGTAAAAGTAGCCGCTGATATTAAAAACTATACACCTTATGTAGAAAAATTGAAAAAAGAAAGAGAAGCCGGAATTAACCAAAAAATAGTGGAAGCACTCAAAAAGAAAACTGAAATTGATGATAAAAGAGATTTAATCTATCAATAAACAACTATAAACTTAACTCAAAAGCCCGTATTCGTACGGGTTTTTTTGTATATATTAGCAAAATATCTATTACTTATCTTTACGATAATTGTCGTAAATTTGTCATCAATTCTAAATTAATAATAATGAATACACTCGAAAACATAAACTTTAATAACAAAAAAGTATTGATTCGCGTAGATTTTAACGTACCTTTAAACAACAAATTTGAAGTAACCGATAAGACACGTATCGAAGCGGCAAAACCAACAATCGACTATATATTAGACAATGGCGGAACAGTAATATTAATGTCGCACTTAGGAAGACCAAAAGGTGTTGAAGAAAAATTCTCACTTAAACATATTATCTCCGCAGTAGAAAAAGTACTCGGAAAAAACATACAATTTATTGATGATTCTATCGGAGAAAAAGTAGAAAAAGCAGTAGGGCAATTAAACAAAGGCGAAATATTACTGCTTGAAAATCTCCGATTTTATCCCGAAGAAAAAAAAGGAGATAAAAAATTTGCCGAAGCTCTTTCCAAACTTGCAGATATATACATTAATGACGCCTTTGGTACGGCACATAGGGCGCACGCCTCAACGGCTATTATTGCACAATTTTTCGACAATAAACATAAAGCATTTGGAAAACTACTTGAAAAAGAAGTTGTTAGCATACAAAAAGCACTTGACAAAGGACAAAAACCGGTCACCGCTATTATCGGAGGTGCCAAAGTATCGAGTAAAATCGGAGTTATTGAAAACTTGCTAAATAAGGTAGATAATCTTATTATTGTCGGAGGTATGGCATATACATTTTTGAAATCGCTCGGCAATAATATTGGCGAT
>CAZSBI010000156.1:0-7046 GCA_964604735.1 uncultured Flavobacteriaceae bacterium
ACTTCTTTCATGATTTTTGCATTGATACCGATTAAATCGTCACGGCTCATACCGGGTTTACGCGGAATACCTGATGTGATTACAACTACATCAGAATCAGCTGTTTTTGAATAATCATCGGTGAATCCTTTTACGCGAGTATCAAAATAATTAATGTGTGAAGCTTCCCAAATGTCCAAAGCTTTACCTTCGGCAAAATTTGGTTTGATGTCAATTAATACTACTTCATTAACGATATTTTTTTTTGCAACAACATCTGCTACAGTGGCGCCTACGTTTCCGGCTCCAATTATGGTTACTTTTTTGTTCATGACTAAAATTTTTTAAGAATTGAACAAATTTAGCTATTTATTATTGTCAGAATAATGATATATGACATTAATTGTAAACATTTTCTCTTTTGTTTTTTGGTATATTTGTAAAAATTTATTAATCGATGCCCAATCAAAAAACAATTTTAAGCTGGAGTACCGGTAAAGATGCGGCTTATGCCCTACACCAATTAGTATTACAAAACAAGAAACCTGATTTATTGTTATGTACTGTAAACAAGGATTTTAATCGTGTGTCTATGCATGGTTTACGCATTGAGTTACTTATAAAACAAGCCGAAATGTTACAAATTCCGCTTCATACTATTGCCTTGTCAAAAGATGTAAATATAGATGAATATAATAATATAATGTATAAGGAATTGCTAGCTTTAAGAAAAAAAGGCTATCAAAACATTGTTTTTGGCGATATTTTTTTAGAAGATTTAAGGATTTTTAGAGAACAGCAAATGCAAAAAGTAAATTTAACGACTTCTTTTCCGCTGTGGAAACAAAATACAAAAGAATTAGCCTTGCAAATAATTGATTCGGGTATTAAAGCTATTGTTGTAGCTGTTAATGCCAAATTGCTTGACAAAACTTTTGTGGGAAGAGAATTTGACAGACAGTTCTTAAATGATTTACCGAATAAAGTAGATTACTGTGGCGAAAACGGCGAGTTTCACAGCTTTGTTTACGACAGCCCCGATTTTGTTTCTCCTATAAGTTTTACAGTAGGCGAAAAAATTCATAAAGAATACAAACCTTGTACAAAATCTGATCAAAAAGCTTATAAAAAAGATGCCAAAAATACCCATTGGGATACCGCGTTTTGGTATGTTGATTTATACTAAAAAAAGATTAAAACTCTTCAAAATCAGCATCTATTTTCTCTTCTCCCCAATCAAATCTGTAACCGACTCCAAAAGTGAAATAGAAATCGAATTTGCTAGGTATATAATTTCTATAACCATGAAATAAATCTTCTGTTCTGTATGATAAATACCTGCCAACACCTACACCGTAGTCCAAAGTTATTCCTGAATCAAAAAAATATTTATATCCTAAAACTACTCCAAGTGAAGAATACTTATTATCTATAACATTTTTTTTAGTTTCAAATGTACCATGTTCTGAGTCATATACTTCATCAGTATAATTATATGATAGCGATTGATTTCTATAAAACACCCCCATATAATACCTGTCAGCATCATAATCCGGTGAAAAATAATATCTTGATTCTCATTTAATTCCTCCACCCGATTGTTTTTCTGCATATTCAAAATCATAGGACAAATAAGGTCTTCCAAAACGAAAATTAAAAGACAATTCAGCGCCAATATTTTCATTAATAACATATTCCGCTTTAACCGCAGACATGCCAAAAATTGTTCCTAAAGCATCAAATTTTACTTCTAACTGTGAAAATGCTCCCGTTGATATAAACAACAAGACAAATAATAAAGATTTTTTCAAATAATTCATTTGGTTTATTTTTTAGTTTGAACAAAAATAACAAAAAAAAGATGAAAAATAATCTCATCTTTTTAATTTTTTTAAATAATAGTAAGGTTAAAACTCTTCAAAATCGGCATCTATTTTCTCTTCTCCCCAATTAAATCTGTAACCAACGCCAAAAGAAAAATAGTAATCGTAATCCTCTAACTCCGTATCAGTCTCTTCATGCAATGAACTTTCGATACTATTTGATAAAAATCTACCAAAACCTACACCATAGTCCAAAATTATTCCTGAATCAAAAAAATATTTATATCCTAAAACAAGACCAAATGATGAAAATTTTTGATTTTTAATATCTTCTTTTTCTATATACATGTCCCGATCTGAGTCATATACATCCTCATGAAAATAATATGATAATGATTGATTTCTAAAAAATAAACCCATATAATATCCGTCAGCGTCATAATCCGGTGAGAAATAATATCTTGATTCTAATTTAAAACCGCCACCCGATTGTTTTTCTGCGCTTCCATATAAATCTATAAAATATGGTTTTCCGAAACGAAAATTAAAAGATAATTCGGCACCAATATTTTCATTAAAAATATACTCTGCCTTAATTACCGGCATGCCAAAAATAGTTCCTAGACCGTCAATTTTTGGTTCTAACTGCGAAAATGCTCCTGTTGATATAAACAACAAGACAAATAATAAAGATTTTTTTAGGTATTTCATTTGATTTATTTTTTTAATTTCAACAAAAGTAACAAAAAAAATATTATCTGTTATCGTATTTATTATTTTTTAATAATTGCTTGCTAATAGCTGCTGATTTGTGAATATTAATATCTATCACCTTAATATTTGAGTGTTGCCACAATTGCAATACTTCTTCTAAAATACGCTTGCGCACCACCCATATCATATCCAAATCGGGGTAATCCATTGCTTGTTCAATGACACTAAACCAACCTTTGCCTTTGAGTTCCATATATCCTATTTCGTCAATCACCAACAAATCGGCAGTGTCAATATTGTCGAGCAATGCTTTTTTGCCAAAGGACAGTCCTTCGTTGTTAAAATAAAAACGACCTATTTTCTTAGCATTTTCGACAGGTTCTTGTGTGCAAAGTATTTGTTTTTGTTCTGTCGCAATATTTTCAATTTCAAAACCAAATCGTTCGTTATTTCTGTCAATTCCGTGCGCAATAATACCGTTTATCTTGTAGTTTTTTGCTTCTTTTAGTTCGGAAATAATTTGTTTTAGGAAAGTAGTTTTGCCACTTCTGGTTTCTCCTGAAATAATATAAATAGTGTTTTTTGAATTTAGATGTTCTTTAAATTCTGAAAACAAAATATCTGAGAGCCCTACTGATTTTCTTAGTATTTTAAAAGGATTAAAAAAATCTTTTTTGCTTACCGCCAAGTTTTTTAAAATAAACGGTACCGCCGAAGTAGCTAAACCAAGCGTTGCATACAATTGCGAATAACCTCGCTTGTACAACAAGGCTTTGACCAAAGGATTTTTTAACTCGACACTAATTGCCGTAAATATGGTTACTACCAAAACAGCTCTGACAATCATTTTGATACCGACAATCAGTCCTTCGGTTCTATTTTGCCATAACAAAACAGCCAGTGCTAAAATAATAATTAATTGCACCCAAAACAATGGTTTTGCCAAGCGTCGTAATGATTTTCCGTAGCGTTTTATCAGCCAAAACAGGTAAATTACAACAGGGGGCAATACATATTGCACGGCGTAAATTTCCAAAGCAAACAAAAATGTTATCAAGGCTATAATGTGTATTACGATGTATTTTGAATGATATTTAAAATGCTTTATGTCAAACAAAGTATTTTTTACTTCCCATTTTTCATTGACGCTAATTGAATTAGCAGGCAAATCGTCTATTGACTTGCCTATTTTTACACCTAAAAACGCAGATAAGAAACCAAAGAATGTATAAGCAAAAACAACGATTAACAGCAGTTGGTTTACAGGCAAATTGATATGTGTCGTTTTAAGCAAAACGAAGTATAGATTTTCGAGTATTTTAACGATATCAAAACCATATATCAGTATGATACTCACCACTTTATGCAGTATTGCGCTAAACATTGCCAAAGTTCCCGCCAAGGCAAAAGAAAAGTAATTTCGTTTGAAAATATTGATGATTATCTGAAACAATACAGCCTCTAACATAATGCCTATTAAAGGGCCTAAAATGACCGATGTCGGCATTAGCGAGCGCATTAAAGCAGCGATGAGTCCGGCTTTTAAAAATAAATTTTTATCGTTCCATTTATACGAAAAAGTAATCAAGAGTACAATAGCCGAAAAACTGAGAAAAGTACCGGCAAAAGGCAAACGTAAACTGTGAAAAAAACTACCGAAAACAATCTCAAACGAAGCCCAAACACTTCCGATGACGGCAGCTTTTAACCAAATTTCTTGTTGTTTAGCGTTCATATTTTTGCTTTATTTTTTGTAATTCTTCGGGGGTGTTTGCATTGACAAATAATTCATCAAATGTGCTACCGTCAATTAGATTATTAGCTGACAATTGTAATAAATCACGCAATTTATATTGTTTATTTTCAATTTGTTTTTCTATAATAGGCAACAATTTTTTATCATACAAGCCTACAAGCATTTGCGTTCTGTTTTGCGTCTTATACAGATTGATCAACGCTTCTTTATCGCTATTTTTCAATAAATAAGCGATTATTTCTTCATTTATCAGAGGCATATCTACCGGAATAATCAAAATTTTTTGGGTTTTGGCTTCTAACAAAGCGCTATAAATGCCCCCCAATGGACCAATATTCGTCACTTTATCAGCAATTATTCTATATTTTAAGTCCAAATCACTCCGATTGGCACTAATCATAATCTCATCGCTAAATTTTTTGAGCAAAGCAATGGCTTTATTTAGAAGTGTATCTCCCTGAAAACGAATAGATAATTTATCTTTACCCATTCGTTTGCTTTGACCACCCGCAATAATTACTCCTGTTATTTTCATTTGACAAAAATAAGGAATTGAAATGTAAATTTGTTAAAAAATGCTTATACATTAATATATATATTCAAAAAAAAGATAATTATTTTCATCAAAACTTATGGCATTGAGCTATTCATCAAAAAAATGTATATTTGTTTTTCAAAAAATTAAAAACACTTAAATATGAAATTTTTTATAGACACAGCCAATTTGAACGAGATTAAAGAAGCCTACGACTTAGGTATTTTAGATGGAGTTACCACCAATCCGTCTCTAATGGCAAAAGAAGGTATCAGCGGTACCGAAAATATTTTAAATCACTACAAAAAAATATGCGAAATTGCGAATGGTGACGTAAGTGCCGAAGTTATTTCGACCGATTTTGAAGGAATGATTAAAGAAGCCGAAGAATTGGTCAAAATTGCCCCGAATATTGTGGTAAAAGTTCCGATGATTAAAGATGGTATCAAAGCGATTAGTTATTTGAGCAGCAAAGGCATTAAAACAAATTGCACCCTTGTATTTTCAGTAGGGCAAGCACTATTAGCCGCCAAAGCGGGCGCTACTTATGTATCTCCTTTTTTGGGCAGGTTAGACGATATTTCAGAAAGCGGATTGCAACTGATAGCAGATATCCGTTTGGTATATGACAATTATGCTTATGATACCGAAATTCTTGCAGCATCTATACGTCATACAATGCATATAAATGAATGTGCTAAAATTGGCGCCGATGTTATTACCTCGCCCCTAAAACCAATTTTGGGATTGCTTAAACACCCATTGACAGACATTGGTTTAGAAAAATTCTTAGCCGATTATAATAAGGGAAAGCAATAGGTATGTCAAAATTCTTTATCAAGCTAATACATTAAAAAATATGGCAAAATTTATCAAACTTTACAACGATCACACTGACCAATTACTTATAGATGAAGTAGTAGAAACGCTTCGCAACGGCGGATTGGTTATTTATCCAACCGATACGGTTTACGGATTGGGTGCAAGCATTAACAGTAGCAAGGCTATTGAAAAGCTGGCGCAGTTGAAAGGTGTAAAGCTTGATAAAGCCAATTTTACCTTTTTATTTCCCGATTTGAGTAACTTGTCTGCATATACCAAACAAATAGACACGAGCACTTTTAAAATTTTGAAAAAAGCCTTTCCGGGAGCATACACAATGATATTGCCTGCCAATAATCAATTACCCAAATTGTTTAAAAAACGTAAAACTATTGGTATTCGCATTCCTGACAATCAGATTTTACAAAAAATAATTACACAATTAGGACACCCCATAGTCAATATTTCAATCAAAGATGAAGATGAAGTAATAGAATATACCACTGACCCTGAGTTAATTAATGAGAAATGGCGCAAACGTGTCGATATCATCATAGATGCAGGATATGGCGACAACTCTCCATCAACGGTTATAGATTTGAGTGACGACACCGCTAAAATTATACGTGAAGGCAAAGGAGATATTGATATCCTAAATTTATAAAAATGACTTTTTTTGATATACATACACATCAAAAATGTAAAGATGAAATAGTATGTAACCGGAATATCATAATAGACAATACTACTACTGTAAACATTGACAAAAACAAATATTATTCCGCCGGAATACACCCTTGGTATTTGCCCGAAAACAATAATGATGCGCTACAATACTTAGAAGAGCTCTTACAAGAAAAAATGCTGTTGGCTGTGGGCGAAATAGGACTCGATTTTAAGCAAAAAGTATTACAAAACAATAGTAAGAAGAAACAAATTGAAGTATTTTTGCAACAAATTAAATTAGCCGAAAAATACCAAAAACCCATCATTATTCATTGTGTCAAGGCATGGGACGAATTACTCAAAATAAAAGCAAAAAGCCGACATCAGTTGCCTTGGATAATACACGGATTCAGCAAAAACAAGCGCTTAGCGGCACAGCTGCTCAAAGCCGGATTTTTATTGTCTTATGGCGCCAATATTTTTAAAAGCAAAGCAAATGCAGAAGCGCTAAGCAGTAGCCCGCTTAACAGCATTTTGTTTGAAACCGATGAACAAAGCGAAATTGACATCCGGAAAATATACCAAAAAGCAGCAAGAATACTTGATCTTGACCCAAATGAATTAGGTAATCAGATTAAAGAAAACTTTGATAAAACATTTTGAAAAGTGGGGATTTGGCTGTTAATTAGCTGTTGGCTATTGGCTCATCGGGATAACCTACCTATTTTTTAGTAGAAAATGCAAGCTTTTG
>CAZSBI010000157.1:0-10505 GCA_964604735.1 uncultured Flavobacteriaceae bacterium
ATATTTTTGAGTATTTCTGCGCAAAATACTCGTTGGATTGATCATTTTTCATACCTCGATGTTCATCATATCCAAACAAATGAGCAAACTATTATTGCACAATCAGATAATGCCATTTTTACCTACAATACCAATTCGGGCGAAATAGAGAAATTTTCGAGTGTCAATGGTCTTTCAGGAAATAAAATCAGCAATTTTTATTATGATGCCGATTCAAATAAAACGTTCATTTTTGACAAAGGCGGTTTAATCGAAGTAATTGATGCACAAAAAAATGTACACAAATCTCCCGATCTGGCCTACAATGCTTTTGTTCCTGCCGAAAAAAAAGTGCTTTATGACGTCGTTGCTGACAATCAAATGCTGTATTTAGCCACCGGCTACGGTATTTCTGTTTACAACTTAGACAATTATGAGTTTGGCGACACATACTACACCGGCAATAACGGCGCTTACGAAAAAGTATATAGCATACGTTTTTTTGATCAAAAAATCTTTATTGCAACTGAAAACGGACTCAAATATGCCGACAAAAATGCCAACCTGCTCGACTTTAGTGTATGGACAAACATTGCAGGATTGCCTTGGACAAAACTACGTGTAGTCAACAACAAACTTTTGGGCGAACATTGGCGTAAAATCTACGAAATTACAAGCAGCGGTGTTAGCGAAGTATTGACTTTTAACGAAGACATCGGCGATGTGCAAGTCAATGACTATATCTGTGTTTCTTTTCCAAATAAAGTAAAAATATTTGACCTGAATTATAGTCCGATAGCCACCTATAACCCTACAAGCAACATCAATTTTTCGACCAACACAAGCATTGATTTAAACCAAGAAATTTATATTGGCAGTCGTCAATACGGATTGTTAAAAATCAATAATGGTAATTACGAAGAAATTCACCCCAATTGTCCGCAATACAATTATCCGTTTGCTATTGATGTGCAAAATCAAAATGTATGGGTAGTTTACGGTAAACACAGCTCAGACTACGCACCGCATAATATGTTGCGCGGCGTGAGCACATTACAAGGAGAAACTTGGACAAATATTCGTCCTAGCGAAATCGGAATCAGAGATGTCTGTTATGTTAAAGCCAATCCTTCAAATCCGGACATTGTATATTTGGCTTCTGTTGGCGATGGTATCCTAAAACTCAATAACAATGTACCCGAAGTACTTTACACCGAACACAATAGCCCCTTGATAAACGATCCGGCTGCCAAAATCAGAATGTTTGCTATGGATTTTGACGAAAATCTAAATCTATGGCTATCCGAACGTGTCAATAATGCAAGACCTTTGTTTCAGTTAAAAAATGACGGCAGTTGGAACAACCCTAATTTGTACAACATATTTGGGCTGCAAGATATTTATGGATTTGGCGAATTGTTAGCAGACAAGCAAAATCATATTATTTGGTTAGGAACCACCTATAAAGGCGTTGTAGGTTACCAAGTCGAAACCGGTAGAAGTATCAATATCAACAAAGGTATTGAACCCGCATCCTACACCAATATTACCGCAATGGCTATTGATAAGGATAATGTAATGTGGATTGGAAATCATCAGAGTTTAAAAATACTTCGTAATCCGGAAAAAGCATTTACTGACCCCGACGCTTCTTTTAAACCTATCAAAATTGAATACGAAGGAAGTGTGCAACTGCTTATGAACGGGCAAAACATTACAAGCATCAAGGTAGATGGTTCCAACAACAAATGGATTGGCACTTTGGGTAGCGGCGTCTATTATTTTTCGGAAGACGGCAACCAAACCATCTATCATTTTAATGCCGAAAATAGCCCATTGCCCTCCAACGATGTTTTGGATATTGGTATTGACGGCACAAAAGGAATTGTTTATTTTGCCACTTCAGAAGGATTAATCGCTTTTAAAGGCAACGCTACCGATGCCGGTGAAAATATGGACGATGTCTATGCTTTTCCTAATCCGGTAAATATGCAAAAACATAATTTTGTAACCATACGCGGACTTGTCGAAAATGTGAGTGTCAAAATTGTTGACATTGAAGGCAATTTGGTATATGAAACCACTTCAAAAGGTGGTAGCATTGATTGGGACTTGACCGCTTTCGGCAAATATAAAGTAGCATCGGGCGTATATATCGCACTTATCTCAGACGAATACGGAGAACAAACACAAACCACCAAAATACTAGTTATCAGATAATGCTAATCAAAACAAAAGCAATTGTTTTATCGGTTATCAAATACAATGATAACGATGTTATTGTAAAAACATTTACACAACATTCCGGATTTGTAAGCTACTACATAAAAGGCTTATTAAAGAGTAAAAAAGGCAAATTGAAGAAAGCATTTTTTCAACCCAATGCCCTTTTGCAATTGGTAGCCACTCAAAAAAACAAAGAACAATTGGAATATATCAGAGAAGCCAATCCGTATTATCATTACAAATCATTATATTTAGATTTTGACAAATTGAGCATCTCTACATTTATGAGAGAAGTTTTGCTCGAAAGTCTAAAAAATGAACAATCGGACGAAGCATTATTCAACTATATAGAAACACTGTTTATCCAACTTGATCAAAATAAATTTGACCCCGATATTCATCTGAATTTCTTGGTAAAATTAAGTCAATTTTTAGGATTTCAACCACAAAATAATTCCCCAAAAAAATATTTCGATATGGAAAGTGGTATTTTTACCGACAAGCTTCCGGCGGGCGAATTTTTAAATTTTGAAGAAAGCAATTTGCTAAAACGCATTTTAGGTATGGTTTTTGATAGTAATTCTATTCAGAAACTAAGCAATTACGATAGGAGAAAAGGCATCGAAATACTGTTAAAATATTATCAATTACACATAGAACGATTTAAAATGCCAAAATCCTTAAAAATTCTTAGTCAGATTTATCAATAATATTGTAAATTCGCGACAATTTGTAAACTATGAGAAAAATTTTCTTTCTAATATTATTTATCATTTTTTCAATAAAACTTTTTGCACAACAAATTGTAATTATTGATATGGAGACCAGTTTTCCAGTTCAAAATGTCACTGTTAAAAACAGTAACGGAAAATATTTGTTTCATAGTGACCAAAACGGTTTGGTAAATATCAGAAACTTTAAAAAAAAGGACACGCTGTATTTTTCGCACCCCGATTATGAAGATTATGCAATTACAAAACGCGAAATTCTTCGTCAAAACAGAAAAGTTGAATTGATCAAAAGATATCAAAAACTTGACAATGTTATTCTATCTGTTTCTAGAACCAAAAACAAAAAAAACAGAATTGCCAGACAAGTACTCGTTATTGACCGCAACGAAACAGAAAAAATAATGCCTGCTACTTCCGGCGAATTATTAAATCTTTCCGGAAATATTATGGTGCAAAAAACACAAGGAGGCGCCGGCAGTCCTGTAATTCGTGGCTTAGAAGCCAATCGAGTATTATTGGTAATTGATGGCGTTCGCTTAAACAATGCCATCTCACGAACGGGGCATATGCACACGGCAATAAGCATCAACCCGCTGACGCTGGAACGAAGCGAAATTATTTATGGTCCTTCGTCTATTTACGGCTCTGATGCCCTGGGAGGTGTAATCAATTTTTACACTAAAACGCCTGTTATTAATCGTTATAAAAAATTCTCTTTGGGATTGACAGGCAAGTTTGCCACTGTTAACAATGAAACCGGTTTTCATCTCAACACTGAATACAGCGCTAAGAATTGGGCTACTTCTTTTGGCGTTTCATATGCCGACTTCGGCAATATCAGAATGGGACAAAATAGAGTACACGGATATAAGGATTGGGGTATTGTAAAGAATTATTCACAAAATGATGAAAATACATATTATGAAAACAGTTCAACCAACAATGATTTAAGTTTACAACCACACACTTCGTTTAATCAAAAAGACATTTTTAACAAAACCGTATTTAGATTAGGCACTCGAAACGAATTAATTTTTAATACACAATACAATATCAATTCGCCTATTGACCGATTTGACAAATTATCACAATACAAAAACGGACACTTAAAATATGCCGAATGGCACTATGGAGAAGCAGATCGTCTGCTGTTTTCGCCTCAATTATTATTGCACTTTGACAGTAAATGGCTCAAAAAAGCCAAAATCATTCTTGCTTATCAAAACTTGAATGAAAGTCGTATATGGCGAAAATTTGGCAGTTTAGAACGAGATTATCAAGTAGAAAACATAAAAGTACTATCGCTCAACGCCGATTTTAACACTAGTTTTTCTAAAAAAAGAACTTTATCCTACGGATTAGAAACCACATACAACGATGTAAAATCAGTAGCATACAGCAAGCTATTGCAAGTAAACGGACATCAGATTACCGCTTATACCGAAGGCAATCCCGTTGCCACAAGATATCCGGATGGCAGTAGCAACTATTCTAGTTTTGCCGCCTATGGCAATTATCGTTTCAATATAGGAAAAAAATCAAGCATCAATACCGGCTTGCGTTTTACACAAACTTACGT
Source organism: uncultured Flavobacteriaceae bacterium (assembly GCA_964604735.1). Taxonomy (GTDB): domain Bacteria; phylum Bacteroidota; class Bacteroidia; order Flavobacteriales; family Flavobacteriaceae; genus WGBX01. The sequence continues at coordinate 4,516 of CAZSBI010000157.1, forward strand.
ACACGTCAACTGGGACGACAACACATTTATTATTCTACCTTATAACAATAACGAATTGGCAAATTTTGCATTTACAGGAAATCTTAGTTATATTTTAACCTTAAAAGATTGGAAAATGAGTAGCATATTTTCATCCGGATTTAGATCACCAAATATTGATGATATTGGAAAAATTCGTGAAAAAAAAGGAAAAGTTACGGTTCCGAATATTTATTTAAAACCCGAATATGCACTCAATGGCGAGTTTAGTTTGACTAAATTTTTCAACAAAAAGAATTTTAATATTTCTGCCGATGGCTTCTACTCATACCTATATCATTATATAGCCAGAGACAAATTTGAATTACAGCCGGGACAAGACAAAATATTATACAATGGTGAGTGGGTATATACCTATGCCAATGTAAACGAAGGAGATGCCGAAATATATGGCGCTTCGTTAACCGCCGGCGGCAAAATCAGCAATAACTTTATACTGAATGCAGGTGTTTTTTATACCCAAGGAAGAATGATTGACAAGAAACGTCCAATGCCTTCAATTCCTCCCGTTTATGGAAATAGCAAATTGACATATAAATTTCAAAATTTTGAAACCACCCTATTGTACAAATTTATGCTCAAAAAACCCTTAGAGGAGTACGACACAATAAGTGGCATAGACAACCTTGACGAATCGCCAATAGACCCTATGACCGGTGAATATGTCGGTTTTCCGCAATGGCATATACTAAATTGGTACGGCACTTATCACTTTACAAAAAATATCAGCATAAACTTAGCCGTCGAAAATATTTTTGATATTCATTATCGCCCATTTGCCTCATCGGTAAGTGCGCCCGGCAGAAATATTAAAGTACAATTCACTACAAAATTGTAAATCAAAACAACTATGAATCAACACATTACACTAGGAGAATTTATCATTGACAGACAGACTCATTTTTCCTACTCAACAGGCGAGCTTAGTAGCTTGCTCAACTCTATAAGACTAGCCGCCAAAGTCGTTAATCACGAAGTAAACAAAGCCGGCTTGGTAGATATTATTGGCGCAGCAGGCGAAGATAATGTACAAGGCGAACAACAACAAAAATTAGATGTGTTTGCCAATAAAGTATTCATTCAGGCACTTATCAACCGCGAAATTGTTTGTGGTATCGCTTCCGAAGAAGAAGAAGATTTTATCAATATTGTCGGAAAAGACAATAGTAATAATAATAAGTATATCGTTTTAATGGACCCTCTCGACGGCTCATCAAACATTGATGTAAATGTTTCTGTGGGAACTATTTTTTCAATTTACAGACGTGTTAGTCCCATAGGTAAACCTGTTACAATCGATGATTTTTTACAACCCGGCACCGAACAAATTGCTGCCGGCTACGTCATTTACGGCACTTCAACTATGTTGGTATATACAACCGGACACGGCGTAAACGGATTTACACTCAATCCGGCATTAGGTGTTTTTTACCTATCGCATCCTGATATGCATTTTCCTGAAAAAGCCAATATTTATTCGATAAATGAAGGCAATTACAGACATTTTCCAAAAGGTATTAAAAAATTCATTAAATACTGTCAAGAAGAAGAAGGAGACAGACCTTACACATCACGATATATTGGTTCGTTGGTATCCGATTTTCATCGAAATATGATAAAGGGCGGTGTCTATTTATACCCCAATTCGAGTAAATATGCCAACGGAAAATTACGTTTGTTGTACGAATGCAATCCTATTGCATTTTTGGCAGAACAAGCAGGCGGAAAAGCCTCAAACGGCAAACAGCGCATTATGGAAATTAAACCTACCGAACTTCATCAACGCGTGCCTTTTTATGTCGGCAATAAATGTATGGTAGATAAAATTGAAAAAATGATTAAAAAACATGACCAATAAAAGACTAAAAGAACTACACGAAATATTTTTAAATCACCCTAATATTGTCCGCGATAATCGTCAAATACAAGAGGGTGATATTTTTTGGGCACTCAAAGGCGAACGATTTGACGGCAACGATTTTGCACAAGATGCCATTGACAAAGGAGCGCATATAGCTGTTATTGATAATATCAAACTCAAAAACAAGAAATTTTTTCTAGTTGATGACAGTCTTAGAGCGCTACAAGAATTAGGGCGTTTTCATCGCGAATACATAGGCATGCCTGTAATTGGCATCACAGGAAGCAATGGCAAAACCACGACAAAAGAACTGATTAATGCTGTACTTAGCCAACTGTATAACACATCGTTTACCTACAAAAACTTAAACAATCATATCGGTGTGCCACTCACACTTTTAGACATTCCGGAAGATACCGATTTAGCCATAGTCGAAATGGGTAGCAACCATTTTGGCGAAATCAAAACATTGGTCGATTTAGCCTTGCCTAATTTTGCCGTTATTACAAGTATAGGCAAAGCACATCTTGAATTTTTTATCGATTTGGAAGGCGTAACACGCGAAAAATCAGAATTATTTAATTTTGTAAAAAACAATAAAGGTCTGGCTTTTGTTAATCTAGATGATGAAATTATCAGTAAAATAAGTAGCGGAATGAATACTTTTACATTTAGCTACAACAAACAAAAACAGGCTGATGTACACTTGCAAGATATATCTACAAGCCCCGAATTAAAAATTCAGCTGAACCAAACACAAATTCAGACCAAATTGAGCGGTAAATACAATTTATCAAATCTGGGTTATGCCATTGCTGTCGGCAAGTATTTTAATTTGCCGGACGAAATGATAAAAGAGGCACTAGAACATTATACACCCAAAGATATGCGTTCGCAAATTATTGAAAAAAACAGTAATTTAATCGTGTTAGATGCCTACAACGCCAATCCGACAAGTATGAAAGCCGCCATAGACAGCCTAGTAAATATGGAAGGAGATAACAAAATTGCTATTGTGGGCGACATGTTCGAGTTGGGTAAAAATGCAGACAAAGAACATCAATATATCACAGATTATTTGAATAAAAAAGGACTAAAATCCTACTTAATCGGTGAGAACTTTGCTCAAACCAAATCAAAATTTGACACTTATAAAAACACAGCAGATTTTATCAAATCAGATGTTTTTAAACAATTAAAAAATGCCACTATTTTAATTAAAGGATCACGCGGAATGGCTTTGGAATCTATAGTCGAAGACTAGCGAGGAGAAAGAATGAGGGAAAAGGCAAAAGGAGAAAGGGAAAAGTGCGTTGGGAGTCAGAAGTTGGAAGACCGAAGACCGAAGTCGGAAGTTGGGAGTTGGGAGACCGAAGTCCGAAGACCGAAGTTGGAAGTCCGAAGACCGAAATCCGAAGTTGGGAGTTGGAAGTGTTGAGTTATGAATTAATGTTTATAACAGAACAATAATGCATCTTTCAAAAAAAATCCTTATTAGTTATAATACTTTCTTTTATATCTTTACCTTGTAGTAATTAACTAACATTAAAATCTATTCAAATGAAAAAACTACTTGTATATTCAATGCTAATTTGGGGTATTATTATTAGTCAAGCACAATTAATACCTGCTGGTTCACAATGGAAATATTTAGATGATGGTTCGAACCAAGGGACAGCTTGGCAATCATTATCTTACAATGACACTTCATGGTCGTCCGGAAATGCCCAATTTGGATATGGAGACGGAGATGAAGCTACCGTTATTTCATACGGTTCAAATTCTAATTATAAGCATCTTACATATTATTTTAGAAAAACTATATCGGTTTCAAATCCTAGTCAAGAGCCAAATTTAAAAGTAAGATTATTACGAGACGATGGTGCAATAATTTACATTAACGGTAATGAAGTAATTCGTTCAAATATGCCGAGTGGTCCGGTTACATATACAACGAGAGCTGCACATACAGTTGGTGGTTCTGATGAAGATACATTTTTTGAATACATAATACCCGCTACAAACTTGGTTGCCGGTAATAATATTATTGCAGTAGAATTACATCAACGTTCTCGAACAAGTTCGGATTGTAGTTTTGATATGTCGTTAGAATTTACTACTGTTCAGGTTGAGATGTTCAGAAAAGTACCATATTTGATTTTTCCGGGTAATAATACGGGGATTACAGTTTTATGGCAACTTAACGAAACGGGAACTTGTCAATTTGAATGGGGAACCGATACAACATATTCGGGAGGTAGTCAAAACACAACAGAATATGGTAATGACCATCAACACAAAGTAACATTATCTAGTTTACAACCTGCTACAAAGTATTATTATCGTGTCAGCTATAACGGTTCTGTTAAGGAAGGTGATTTTTATACAGGAGTTGACAATAGCCAAATAACATTTTCTTTTTATGCTTACGGAGACACTCGTTCTTATCCGGCGCAACACAATTTAGTCGCAGCACAAATAATGAATTCTATTAATAATGACCCGGCATCGCAAACATTTATTGTCAATTCGGGCGATTTAGTATCCAATGGAGACAGTGAAACAGATTGGGATAACCAATTTTTTTCGTCTTCTTACTCTGATATACAAGAAATGTTATCAAAACTACCTTATATAGCAACAGTTGGTAACCACGAAGGAAGTGGTGTATTGTTTGAAAAATATTTTCCATATTCTTTATATCAAAATAATCGATATTATTTTTCATTTGATTATGGCAATGCACATATTGTTGTAATTGATCAATTTACAAATTATACTTCCGGTAGCACCCAATATACTTGGCTAGAAAATGACTTGGCAGCATCAAATAAACCTTGGAAATTTATCTTTTTACACAAACCGGGGTGGTCGGCAGGTGGACATTCTAATGAATCTGATGTACAAAACTATATTCAGCCATTATGCGAAACTTATGGTGTGCAATTTGTTATTAACGGACATAATCATTATTATTCGAGAGCTGTTGTAAATAATGTACAACATGTCACAACAGGCGGTGGAGGTGCACCTTTATACAATCCTAATGCTTCCTACCCAAATATTGTTACAGCAGAAGCTGCTTATCATTTTTGTAAAATAGATATTGATGATAATAACTTAACGTTTACTGTTATTAGGGCTAACGGAACTGAAATAGAATCTATTAATTTAACCAATAGTACTGATGTGTCGGAAATACAAGCTGATTTTAATTTGAAAATATTTAACCAAAACGGTAAAGTAAATATTCATAATCAAGAAAATACAGCACTTAATCTTTCAGTTATTAATAATATTGGACAATACGTACTAGATAAAAATTTGAAAAGTGGAGATAATATTTTAATGTTAAAAAGAGGGGTGTATTTTTTCAGAATAACTAATAATGAAAATATAGTTGTTGTGAAAAAAATATTGGTTGAATAGTATATTCTGCTAACATATCAATTAGCAAAATTGAGTCCACCCTCCTCTCACATTTATAATTCCCAAGCTTTCTTGTTTTGGCGCGTATTTTTGCTTGGCAAAAATCGTGACAAAACATTGAGGAGAAAGGTGAAAGGAGCGAGGTAAAAGGTAAAAGTGCGTTGGAAGTTGGAAGTCAGAAGTCCGAAGACAGAAGTAGGCGGTCGTACCGATAAGCCAATAGCCAATAGCCAAATGCTAACAGCCAAAAAAAAACAACAGATTTCTCACATTCGTTCGAAATTACAAAAATATTTAGACTGTCAATAAAATAGGAAGCGGACGTGTTATTTCGAAGCAGGTGGCAGTCACGATAACCATCCGAACAGGCACCGGGGCGAAAAATTTGAAATTCATAGCCCAAATCTTACTTTGCAAATAAACTAAATGGATTTAGCGTAATTTTTACAGCCATATTATCAATAAATTTCGGGGAAGCATAATCGCCTAAACGATAGTAGAAACCTAATCCGATGCCTGAATAAAGTCGTCTAAATTCGATGCCTGTTTCATAATACACTTTTTCTAAGCTGTTGATACCCAAATATTTATTTTCGTCAAAACTTAATCCCCAAGCAGCTTTTCCTTGTAAACTAATATCAAAAGTTTTGTTTTTTGACCA